>NZ_JAAAHR010000005.1:0-111486 GCF_009908215.1 Nonomuraea sp. K271
GATCTGGGTGGTGGGCGCGGTCATCGATCGGGCCCTGCGTGTGACGCTCGTGGTGGTGCTGGCCGTGGTGGCGGGGGCGATGGCCGTGCTGGGCACGATCGGCGGGCCGGTCTCCCTGGTGGCGGTGGTGTTGTGGGGCGCCGCCTTCGGCGGTGTGCCGACGTTGTTGCAGACGGCGCTGGTGACGGTGTCAGGGCCGCGGAACGCCGACGTGGCCACCTCCATGCAGACGACGGTGTACAACGCCGGCATCGCGGGTGGGTCGCTGGCCGGCGGGCTGGTGCTGGAGGGGGCCGGCGCGGGCGCGCTGCCGTGGACGGCCCTGCCGCTGGTGGCGCTCGCCCTGGCGATCGTGCTCGCGGCGCGCGGGCGCGCCTTCCCCGGCCGCCGGGCCGCTAGAAGCCGTGCCTGGCCAGGGGCTCGACGAGTTCGCGCTCCTCGTACGACAGGTGGGACAGCAGGCTGTCGGTGAGCAGGTCCACGGCGGCGCGCAGGGCGCCGACGCCGCCCGGTTCCCCTCCTCGGGCCGCTCCAGCGGGGGCAGATGACCCGTGTCCTGCAGGTCGAGCCGGCGGGCGCCGGGGACGCCCGCGGCGAGCAGGCCGGACACGTCCTGGATGCCGGGCACGTCCGACAGGCCGTTGATCACCAGGGTCGGCGCGGCGATCTCGGTCAGACGGGTGGCCGCGGGCGGATCGAGCTCGCGTTCGGCCGGCCGGGGGCCGGACCACGACCGTTCGACACCAGCCGGCACATCTCCACCGCCGCCGCCCACACCTCGTCGGAGAGGGCGTCGCGGCCACGGCCGGGGCCCGCGACCTGCCACAGCGTGTGGTCCTCGGCCATCGCGCGCACGTCGGCCGGATCGACGCGATCCGCGGTGCCTGCGCGGTAGCGGGCCAGCCGGTCGGCCGGAACCGAGCTGTGAAACGCTCGCGGGCCTGGTCGAGCATCTCCCGCGGCCACTGGTGACCGGTCAGTCCGGAGCCGATCAGGACGAGCGCGGCGACCCGCGAAGGGGCGGCGAGCGCGGCCTCCACGGCGTACGCGCCGCCCATGGACGAGCCGATCAGGGCCGCCCGCTCGATCCGCGCGGCGTCCATGAGGGCGAGCAGGTCCTCGTGGTGGCAGACTTCGTCGTCGTCGTCGTCGTCGTCGGCGTCGCCGGACCGGCCGTGGCCGCGCATGGCGTAGCGGACCACGGGGTGGCGACGTGACAGCGCCGCGAACTGGTGGTCCCACACGCGCATGTCGGCCACCGCCGCGTGCAGCAGCACCACGGTGCCCACGGGCTCTTCGGGACCGGCTTCTTCCCAGGCGATCCCGACCTCGCCGGCCTTCACCATGCAGCGGACACTAACGCAGGGCGGGGCGGGGGAGCGCGGCCGTTCGCCAGTGCGCAGCGCGGAACGGCTCCGCAGGGGGAGGATCATCCCCCTGACGGGGGAGCCCCGGCGGCGGGCCCCTCGGCAGAGTCGATGCCATGAGAATCGTGATGGCGGGCATCGCATGGACCGGTCTGTACGTGGCGTCGAAGGTGGTCTACGCCCTGGAGGGCAGGCTGGGCGTCACCGGCGGGCCACAGGTGTCCCCGAACAGCTACGACGCGTACGGGCCTGGCGAGGTGGCGCTGGCCCAATGGGGAAACGTGGCGTCCGGGGTGGTGATCATGGCGATCCTGCTGGCGGGACGGATCCGGTTCACGAGGCGCCTGCCGTACCTGGTGGTGCTGTGGCTGCACGGGGCGTGCACGGCGGTAGCCGCCGTGGGGGCGGTGGGGATGACGGGCGGCGCGCTGCTGACCGGCCGCGGGGGCGCGGTCTTCGGCGCCTACTGCGCCGTGTGGGCGGTGCTGCTGTTCCTGGCCACGCGTGACGTACGCCGCAGGCACCACGCGCGGCGGCCGCTCGGTGAGCCGAAAAGCGGTGGCCGCGCCTCCGCCCGCCATCAGAGAATCGGAGGCGCCCGGGAACGGTGACACCGGATGGAGAGGGGTCCGTATGCGCGCCTGTGAGCTCATCGCCGCCGCTTCGAGGCGAGGGTACGAGACACCTCACTGACGTGGCCTGCTCATCGGACCGCCGCGCCGGCGGTCCGATGCGGGTCCCCTGCCGGCACGAGGCCGCCGGATTCCCTCCGGCGTCTGAGGCTCCTCGCCTGGAGCGGTCGCACGCGCACACGACCGTTTCCCTCCCGTCCGAGGAGTTCTTTTGCGTGCACTCAGCTCCGCGCGTCCCGGCGCGGACTTCACCATTCCCGGTGACGGCATCCCCGTCATCCACCCGGCCTTCTTCCCGCTCGCCACCGGTGAGGCGCTCGCCGGCCCGGCCCTCGTACCCACCGGTGCGGGGGAGTGGTGAGCGTGTCCCTGCTTCCCCGTGAGCTCAGGGCCGGGCTCGACCGGGAGCTCGCCCGTCACCCGGCGCGTGACCTGGCGGAGGCGGCGGCGCGGCTCAGCGAGCGTTACCGCGCGGGCGCCGCCCCCGGAGGCGTGTACCTGCGCGGCGAGACCGACGTCGCCGCCTACGCCGGGGTGCGCATGCCCGCCACCTACGCCGCCACCGCCGCCGCACTGCACCGGGCGGCGGTGCCGGGTTTCCTGCCCCGTGGGCATCTCGACGTCGGCGGCGGCACCGGTGCGGCGATCTGGGCGGCGGCCGGCGCCTGGCCGTCCATCGAGCAGGTCACCGTCGTCGAACGCGACCCGCACGCCATCGACCTGGGCCGCCGCCTGGCCCGGACCTCGCCGGCGCTGCGCGGGGCGACGTGGCGGCGGGCGCCCGCCGGCCCCGGTCTCGACCGCCCCGCGGCCGACCTCGTCACCATGGCGTACGCCCTGGGCGAGCTTCCCCCGGAGGATCGTCCGGCGGCCGTGCGCTGGCTGGCCGCGGACGCCGCCATGGTGGTCATCGTCGAGCCCGGCACCCCCGCCGGCTACGCCACCATCGCCGCGGCCCGGGAGGTCCTGGCGGCGAACGGCCTGACCATCGTCGCCCCCTGCCCTCACGACGGGCCCTGTCCGATCCGCCGGGGTGAGGATTGGTGCCACTTCTCGGTACGGCTGCCCCGGAGCGCCCTGCACCGCAGGGTCAAGGCGGGCACTCTCGGCTTCGAGGACGAGAGGTTCTCCTATGTGGCCGCCACGACGACGAGGTGGCCGAGGGCCGGCGCCAGGGTCCTGCGCCACCCGCGCACGCGTAAGGGCATGGTGTCCCTGCGGGTGTGCACGGACGAGGAGTCGGTACGCGACGTGACGGTTTCCAGACGGCAGGGCGGGCTCTACCGGCTGGCCAGGGACACCGGCTGGGGCGACGCCTGGCCGCGTACCGGTGAGGAGGGGACGAGACGCCCTAGAAGGCGCATCCAAGCGTTCATGGAGCAGTGAGAGGCAGGTAGCGTCCGGCAATATCAGGAAAGATCCGGTACCAGTCGGTCAGGCACGCCATGCTGGTGGGGTGCAGACGACTGACCTCCTTCACGCCTTTTACGCCCGGCGCCTGCGCCGGCAGGTCATGGCGGGCCCTCTTCCGGGGCACGTCGGCCTGATCATGGACGGCAACCGGCGCTGGGCCAAACAGAAGGGCCTGGCGCACCCGGGCCTCGGCCACAAAGCCGGCGCCGAGCACATCGCCGACGTCCTGTCGTGGTGCGAGGCCCTGGGCATCAAGCATCTGACCGTGTTCCTCTGCTCGACGGAGAACCTCGAGCGCCGCGGCGACGAGGAGGTGACGTCGCTGCTGGGCGTGATCGAGCGCATGGTCGCCGACCAGCTCGACCGGCCCGACGCCCGCTGGCAGGTCCACGTCGCCGGGATGCTCGACACGCTGCCCGACACCACGGCCCGCGCGCTCAAGAGCGCCGTCGAGGCCACCCGTACGTGCGCCACCGGCTTCCACCTTACCCTGGCGATCGGGTACGGCGGCCGCCAGGAGGTCGTCGACGCCCTGCGCGAGCTGCTGTACGAGCGGGCCGAGTCGGGGCAGTCCATGGTGGAGCTGGCCTCGACGCTGACCGTCGACGACATCACCCCGCACCTGTACACCGCCGGGCAGCCCGACCCCGACCTGGTGATCCGCACCAGCGGTGAACAGCGGCTGTCGAACTTCCTGCTCTGGCAGTCGGCCTACTCCGAGCTGTACTTCTGCGAGGCGTACTGGCCAGCCTTCCGCGAGATCGACTTCTTGCGCGCGCTGCGGAGCTTCGCGGCGCGGCAGCGGCGCTACGGCGGCTGACAAACGGGTTTGCCCGGCGCACGCCGAACTGCTGAGCTGTCAGGATGGATCCTGACGAGGTACTGTCCCTGTTCGACCGGCGGCTGCGGCGGGAGGCCCGCCCCGACGGGCCGGGGCGGCGGATCGAGCGGACGGGCGGCGTGGTGCGCCAGACCGGCCCCGCGCACGGCTGGAACGGCGTGCTGTGGTCAGACCTCGACGAGGAGGACGCGGACCCGGCGATCGCCGTGCAGGTGCGGCACTTCGGGTCGCTGGGGCTGGCGTTCGAGTGGAAGCTGTACGCCCACGACCGCCCCGCCGACCTCGGCGACCGGCTGCTGGCCGCCGGGTTCACCGCCGGTCCCGAGGAGACGGTCATGGTGGCCGAGGCCGCCGCGATCGCGGCCGGGCCGCCCGCCGGGCCGCTCGCCGTGCCGGAGGGCGTCCGCCTGATCCCGGTGACCACAGCCGGCGACGTGGAGCTCATGGCCGGCGTGCACGAGCGCGCGTTCGGCACGGACGGCGGCGACCACCTCAGACGGCACCTTCTCGACGGGCTCGCGGACGGCACGCTCAACGCCGTGCTCGCCCTGTCCGGCGACGTACCGGTCAGCGCGGCGCGGATGGACCTGCACCCCGGCACCGGCTTCGCCGGCCTGTGGGGCGGCGGCACCGTCCCCGGACGGCGCGGGAGGGGCCTCTACCGCGCGCTGGTCGCCTGGCGTGCCCGGGAGGCGGCCGCGCGCGGCTACACCCACCTGCAGGTGGACGCGTCCAGCCGGAGCCGGCCCATCCTGGAGCGGCTCGGGTTCACGCCGCTCACCACGACGACGCCGTACACACACAGTTGAATAAGGTGAAGCGTCACGTTTCGTCGTACGCGAGGAGCAGCAGTTGCCCGGAACGAACCCGCGTGAGCTCGGCCTGCTGGCCGACTGCGAGAGCTGCTTCGGGCTGTGCTGCGTGGCGCTGCCGTTCTCGGCATCGGCGGACTTCGCGGCCGACAAGGACGCCGGGCAGCCCTGCCACCACCTGCGCGACGACTTCCGCTGCTCCATCCATGACCGGCTCAGGCAGAGCGGCTTCGCCGGGTGCACGGTCTTCGAGTGCTTCGGTGCGGGGCAGAAGGTCTCCCAGGTCACGTTCGAGGGCACGAGCTGGCGGGAGGCGCCGGGGACGGCCCGGCGGATGTACACCGTGTTCCCGGTCATGCGGCAGCTGCACGAGCTGCTGTGGTATCTGGCGGAGGCGCTGGCGCTCGACACCGCCCGGCCCCTGCACGCGGAGCTGGCCCAGGCCCTCGCCGGCACCGAGCGCCTCACCCTGCTGGACGCCGGCGAACTGGAGAAGCTCGACGTGGAGGCGGAGCGCGTGCGCGTCAACACGCTGCTGCTGAAGGTCAGCGAGCTGGTCAGGGCCGGGAGGGGCGGCAAGGACCGCAGGGGAGCCGACCTGATCGGAGCCCGTCTGGCCGGGGCCGACCTGCGCGCGGCCAGCCTGCGCGGCGCCTACCTGATCGGGGCCGACCTGAGGGGCGCCGACCTGCGCCAGGCCGACCTCATCGGGGCGGACCTGCGGGGGGCCGACCTGTCGGGCGCCGACCTCACCGGCGCGTTGTTCCTCACCCAGCCCCAGCTCGACTCCGCCAGGGGCGACACCGCGACCCGCCTCCCCGCCGCCCTCACCCGCCCGGCGCACTGGGCGGCCCCGCAGGAACGGGCGTCGCGGCCCCGCACCAGGGGCGGAGGAAGGGCGCGCGGCGCCGGCCGCCGCCGCTGAACCCCGCCCTCCTGCGCGCCCGCGACGCGGGCACGTCCTCCTGAGGCGTGCACGCCTCAGGAGGGGCCGGTCGTGTCGCCGAGGGACTCCAGCAGGTCGCGCAAGGTGGCGGCGAGGTCGTCGCGCCGCTCCTTCGGCAGCGCGGCCAGCACACGCTGCTCCGTCTCGAGGTGGTGCGGCAGCACCCGGTCGATCAACGTGTGCCCCTCGTCCGTGAGCGTCACGTGGACGCCGCGCCCGTCCGAGTCGCTCGGCGTACGGGTCACCAGGCCGCGCGCCTCCAGGCGGTCGAGCCGCTGCGTGATGGCCCCCGAGGTCACCATGGAAGCGCGCATCAGCTCCGCGGGCGTCAGGCGGTGCGGCGGGTCGCTGCGGCGCAGCGTGGCCAGCACGTCGAAGGAGGCGGGGTCGAGTCCGTGGGCCTCGAAGGTCCGGCGCAGCTCCACGGTGATCAGCCACGACAGCCGCGACAGGCGGCCGATGATCGCCATGGGGGAGACGTCCAGGTCGGGGCGCTGCGCGGCCCACTGTTCGAGCACGAGGTCGACGTGATCTGACACTGCTCCAGCCTAGCGATGTCTTAGCGGTGAGGTACATCACCTAGGCAAATATCTTAGCGATGAGTTACTTTGCCTTAGTGCTAAGGAATGGGCTGGGAATCGTGTTACTGACCGCGTTGACCCCCTCCATCTGGGGGACGACCTACCTCGTCACCACCGAGCTGCTGCCGCCCGACCGGCCCTTGCTGGCGGCGTTGGTCCGGGCCCTGCCCGCCGGCCTGCTCCTCCTGGCGATCAACAGGCGCCTGCCCGAGGGCATCTGGTGGTGGCGTGCGCTGGTGCTGGGGGCGCTGAACATCGGGGTGTTCTTCGCCCTGCTGTTCGTGGGCGCCTACCGGCTGCCCGGCGGGGTGGCCGCGACCGTCGGCGCCATCCAGCCCCTGCTGGTCGCGCTGCTGTCGGCCGGGCTGCTCGCCGAGCGCCTGTCCCTGCGCACCGCGCTGTCGGCCGTGGTGGGCGTGGCCGGGGTCGGCCTGCTCGTGCTGCGCGCCGACGCGCGGCTCGACGCGCTCGGGGTCGCCGCGGCGCTCGGAGGAGCCGCCGTCATGGCCACAGGAGTTGTGCTGAGCAAGCGGTGGCGTTCGCCCGCGCCGCTGCTGGCCACCACCGGCTGGCAGCTCGTGGCGGGCGGCCTGCTGCTGCTCCCCGTCGCCCTGCTCGTCGAAGGGCCGCCGCCGGCCACGCTCACCGCCGCCAACCTCGCCGGGTACGCCTACCTCACCGTCATCGGTTCCGCCTTCGCCTACGCCTTGTGGTTCTGGGGTCTGGGACGGCTGACGGCGACCCAGGTGACGTTCCTCGGCCTGCTCAGCCCCGTGGTCGCCACCGCACTCGGCTGGCTGGTGCTCGGCCAGCACCTCACCGCCGCCCAGGCGGTCGGCGCGGTCGTCGTCCTGACCGCGCTCGTCGCCGCCCAGCTCCGCCCCGCCCGGCCGCGGCCGGCGCAGGCCGTTCTGGCGGGAAAGGAAACCTGACCGTCATGCGCATCACCCTCTTCGGCGCCACCGGCGCCGTCGGCGGCAGGGCGCTGGCCGAGGCGCTCTCGCGAGGCCACGACGTCACCGCCGTCGTCCGCGACCCCGCACTGCCGGCCGCGGCGCACCCGGGCGCCAAGGTGCGTCGCGGCGACGCGTCGGACCTCGCCGACGTCATCGCGTTCAGCGCGGGGCAGGACCTCGTCATCAGCGCCACCCGCCCCGCGCGGGGCCAGGAGGACGACCTGGTGACCACCGCCGGTTCGCTGCTGTCCGGGGTCTCGGTCACCGGCGTGCGGCTTCTGCTCGTCGGCGGCGCGGCCGGGCTGACCGTGCCCGGCACCGGCGGGCTCACCCTCGTCGAGACCCCGGACTTCCCGTCCTCCTGGAGGCCCGTCGCGCTGGCCTGCCACGCCCAGCTCGCCGCCTGCCGCGCGGCGTCGCGCGCCGACTGGACGTACGTGAGCCCGCCGGCGCTGCTGGAGCCGGGCGAGCGCACCGGACGCTACCGGCTCGGCGCCGACGAGCTGCTGGTGGGCGCGGACGGCCGGTCGGCCATCTCCCTGGAGGACTTCGCCGTGGCGCTCATCGACGAGGCCGAACATCCCCGGCATCGGCGGTGCGGGTTCACGGTGGCGTACTGACGCCGCGGCGTTCTCGCCGGCCGCCGTTAGAGTCGTGCACCACGCACCCGGGATCACGACGAGGAGAGCGCCTCATGACCATCGCCGCGTACACCGTGACCGATCCCATCGCCGAGCACGGCGAGGGGCCCGTCTGGTCCAGCCGCTGGGGCGGGCTGCGCTGGGTCGACATGCTCGCCGGCGACGTGCTCGCGCTGGACGCAGGCGGCGGGGTGCGCCGCCGGCACGCCGGGTCGCTGGCCGCCGTCGTACGGCCCCGCGTGTCCGGCGGGTACGTGGTCGCCGCCGAGCGCGAGCTGCTCCTGTCCGGCTCCGACGACCTCGACGCCCCGCTGCGCTCCCTGGGCGAGGCGTGGACCGACCCCTCCGTCCGGATGAACGAGGGCGGCTGCGACCCTGACGGCCGCTTCTACATCGGCAGCATGGCCTACGACGCCGCTCCTGGTCGCGGCTCGTTCTATGTGGCGGGTCCCGGCGGGGAGCTGAGCGTGGTGCTGCCCGGGGTGACGATCTCCAACGGGTTCGATTTCAGCCCCGACGGGAGCCTCGCCTACTACGCCGACACCGCGACCGGCCGCGTGGACGTGCTCGACTACACCCCGGACGGCGGGCTGAGCGGCCGGCGGCCGTTCGCCGTCGTCGACCCCGGCCAGGGCGCGCCCGACGGCCTGACCGTGGACGCCGAGGGCGGGGTGTGGGTGGCGTTGTGGCAGGGCGGGGCCGTGCACCGGTACGACGCGGGCGGCCGGCTCGACGCGGTCATCACGCTGCCCGTACGCAAGGTCACGGCGGTGGCGTTCGGCGGCGCCGGCCTCGACCGGCTGTTCATCACGACCTCCGCGCTAGACGTCGACAGGGCCGAGCAGCCGGCCGCGGGCGCCCTGTTCGCCGCCGACCCCGGTGTGCGCGGCCGGCCCGTCCTGTCCGCGGCTCTCTGACCTCCGGTTTGCGTGACCGCGCCGCTCCAGGCTAAACCTAGGATTCGTAGGCTGACGGACGGGAGGTGGGCATGGCGCGTGCCGGACTGACCGCCGACCGGGTGACGGAGGCGGCGGCCGACCTGGCCGACGTGGTCGGGTTCGACAACGTCACGCTGTCGGCGCTGGCGCGCGGCTTCGGCGTCGCCGACGCGAGCCTCTACTCCCACGTCAGGAACATGCGCGACCTGCGCACCCGCGTGGCCGTGCGCGCCGCTGCCGAACTGGGCGACCGCCTCGCGGCGGCCACCGCGGGCCGGGCGGGCAAGGAGTCGCTGGCCGGGTTCGCCAACGCGTGGCGCGACTTCGCGCGCGAATGCCCCGGCCGCTACCAGGCCACCCAGATGGCCGTCGACCCCGAGGTCGTCGCCGCGTCCCCCGGCCACCAGCGGATCATGGCCATCGCCTACGCCCACCTGAGCGCGTACGCGCTGCCCGAGCCCGACCTGACCGACGCCATCCGCCTGCTGCGCAGCACGTACCAGGGCTTCTTCGCCATCGAGGCGAGCAGCGGGTTCGACCACCCGCGCGATCTGCAGGCCTCGTGGGAGAAGATCCTCGACGCGCTCGACAGCGCGCTCACGCACTGGCGCGTGTCCTAGCCCGCCCCGCCCCGGCCTGTGCCTGGACGGCGTGACGTTGGCGGGGGCGGCGTCCAGCGCTCGCCGGCGGACGGGAAGGGCCGCCCGCGGCCTCGGCCGGATGCCTGTTGCGGCCACCGCCGCCACGTGAGCGGGCGGTGTACGACGAGGCGCCGGCGTGAACGTCGCCCATGGCTTGGACCGCACGGCCCTGCCCTCCGGTTCCCTTCCGCGCGGGATTTCGTGCCCGCGTTGCCGCGTGCCCTGGCATCGGGATACTGTTACCATCGGGATGTTGCAATCATCGGAATGGAGTGGGCGATGACCGAGGTGCCTGAGATCGACCTGGCCGGCCCAGCGGTGCTGGCAGACCCGCTCACCGCGTTCTCGGCGGTGCGCGAGGAGTCGCCCGTGGTGCGGCTGACCGCACCCGGGTTCGGTCCGCTCTGGGCCGTCACGCGGCACGCCGAGGCCAGGGCGATGCTGAGCGACCCGCGCCTGGAGACCGGCGACGGCAGCTACCTGCCCTTCGACGTGCCCGAGCACTGCCGGCCCTACATGCGCACGATGTCCGTGCTCAACGGCCCGGAACACTCCCGGCTGCGCCGCCTGGTCGCGCCCGCGTTCACGCCGCGCAAGGCCGCCGCGTTCGGGCCGCGCATGGAGCGGATCGCCGGCCGCCTCCTCGACGAGCTGCCCGGGCACGCCGCCGAGGACGGCGCCATCGACCTGCTGGCCCATTTCGCGCGACCCCTTCCGATCGAGGTGATCTGTGAGCTGGTCGGCATCCCCGCCACCGACCGCCCCCGCTGGCGCGAGTACGGCGCCGCCGTCGCCGCCGGGCACGGCCAGGGCCTGCGGGAGGCCGTCCCGGCCATCATGGAGGGCGCCACGGCCGCCGTCGCCCGCGGCATCGCCGAGCGCGGCGACGACCTGATCTCCGACCTCGCCCGGATCCTGGAGGAGGACGGTGACCGGCTCAGCGAGGCCGAGCTGGTCACCATGGTCTGGCAGCTGGTCCTGGCCGGGCAGACGCCGACCAACCTCATCGCCAACGCCGTGCACACCCTGCTCGGCCACCCCGGGCAGCTCGCCGCCCTGCGCGCCGGCCCGGAGCTCATGCCGCGCGCCGTCGAGGAGCTGATGCGCTGGTGCGGCCCCCAGCTGCTGACGATCCCGCGCTTCCCCGCCGAGGACGTCGAGATCGGCGGCGTGCCCATCCCCAAGGGGGAGCCGGTCACCGCCGCGATCGCCGCCGTCAACCGCGACCCGCGCGTGTTCGACGATCCCGGCACGTTCGACATCCGGCGGGAGGCGTCCGGTCACCTCGGGTTCGCGCACGGCCCGCACTTCTGCGTCGGAGCCTCGCTGGCCCGGGTGCAGACCGGCGCCGCGCTCGGCGCGCTGCTGCGCCGCTTCCCCGACCTGGCGCTCGCCGGCGACGCCTCCTACACCCCCGACCCGGGCACGCTGCGCCTGGCCTGCCTGCCCGTGAGGCTGGGCCCGGCCGCCTGAAGGCCCTCAGGCCCGCGGGTTGTCCTCGCCGTCGAAGATGCGGCAGATCACTGCCGTGGGCGGTCCGGCGGTGGCCGCGTACGGCTCGCTGTCGTCGCGCGGCTCGTAGCCGAGCTTCCTGGCCGAGGCGAGATCCCAGTGCCGCCGGGTGTTGGCCGACATGCCGAAGTGCACGCTCCACCCCGGGCCGGCCGTCAGCGCCGCCAGCAGCAGCGCTCCCGCGTCCCGGCCGGACAGCCACATGCCCAGGTACCTCGCCTCGTCCAGCGCGTAGCCGGTCGAACCGAGCCGCAGGCAGACCACGGAAGCGCCGGTCAGCTCAGCGTGCAGCCGGCCGAGGTTCTCCGCGATGACCTTGCTGAGCCCGTACGCGCAGCAGGGCCGGGGTTCCCATGCCGGGTCCACCGGACGGTGCTCCGTCCGGTTGTACTCGCCCATGGCGTGCACCGTGCTGGCCAGCACCACCCGTGGCACGCCCTGTCCGGCGGCGGCGTCGAGCACGCGGCGGGTGAGCGTCACGTTGGCGCGGTAGACCTCCTCCCAGGCCGCGTGCGGCCTGGGGTCGCCCGCGAGGTGGACCAGCCCGGACGCCCCGGCCAGTGCCCGCTCGGCCACTCCTGGTTCGGCCAGGTCGGCCACCACGGACTCCTCGCCGGGCAGGGTCGTCCCGGCCACCCGGTCGACGACACGCAGCCGGTGCTCCGCCAGCAGCGCGGGCCGCACCAGGCTGCCCACCCGCCCGAAACCGCCAGTGATCACCACAGGATCCATGCCGTGCCCCGTTCCGCTCTCCACCTCGAATGTAGGCAGGTGATCGGGGGACGGACAGGACCTTTGCGACACGGATCTGCTACCGTGACCATCCCCGAACGGACCGGGCAGGGAGGTGAGACCCATTACCGCTGTGACAGGCTGGGTGCTCCCCTTCCCCGCCAGGCGGGCCACCGGGACCAGGTGACCGCGGGAGCGCCCATCGGCATCCCGGAAGGCTTCCATGTCTGCGTCTTCGTCACCCGTCCAGACCGCTGAGATCGTCACGAGGCTGCGCGCCGCGGGATGCGTGTTCGCGGAGGACGAGGCGGCATTGCTCGTCTCCACCGCGTCCACTCCCGAGGCCCTGGCCGCCATGGTCGCCAGGCGAGTCGCCGGCGAGCCGCTCGAACACGTGCTGGGCTGGGCGGAGTTCTGTGGCCTGCGCGTCGTCGTCGAGCCGGGGGTGTTCGTGCCCCGGCCGCGCACGGAGTTCCTCGTCCGCAGGGCCGTCGCACTGGCCCGCGCGACCGCCGGCCCACCCGTGGTTCTCGACCTGTGCTGCGGCACGGGCGCGATGGGCGCCGCCGTCATCGCCCAGCTCGCCGCCGCTGGGGCAGGCGAGGCCGAGGTGCACGCCGCCGACCTCGACCCGGCCGCCGTGCGTTGCGCCCGGCGCAACCTCCCAGGCGCGCACGTCTACGAGGGCGACCTGTTCGAGCCGCTGCCCTCCTCCCTGCGCGGCCGCGTCGGCCTGCTCGTCGTCAGCCCGCCGTACGTGCCGTCGGAGTCGATCGGCCTGCTGCCGCCCGAGGCCAGACTGCACGAGCCGCTGATGGCGCTCGACGGAGGCGGCGACGGGCTCGACGTCGCCCGGCGGGTGGTCGCCGAGGCGCCGCGGTGGCTGGCGTCGGGCGGCCACCTGCTGGTCGAGACCAGCGAACGACAGGCGGAGGCCACCGCCGCGGCCCTGGCGGCGGCCGGGCTGCGCGCCCGCGCGGAGTGGTCCGAGGAACTCGACGCCACCGCCGTCATCGGCACCCGCCCCTGACCCCCGCACACGTGACCGCCGGCCGACGGCGTCGGGGGTCAGGGCCTGCCCGCGGATGATCGGCGGGTCGTCGAAGGAGGACCATCGGCGCCCAGCCGTCCGGGCAGATCGTGCAGACCGGGCCCGACGCCGTGAAGACGCCGCCGGGCGCGTGCACCGACAGCACCTGGCGCACCGACACGGTCGACTTCTTCGCGCCCGCCATGACGCGGAGGCGCACCGGCGCGGCCTTCTACAAGGCGCGGGTGTGGAGCCCGCACCACGGCGGCCCCGGCCAGAGCCGCGCGGCACGGTGTGGGACCGCACCCGTGGCCCACCGGGCGCCTGGGCTTCCGGCGCGACCGGGATCGACGCGAACGGCGGCATCTCCGACGTGTCGGCGGCGGCGCTGCCGGACGGGAGCCCGCACGTGCGGACGCTGGTGCCGGGGGCGGCGTCTGGGACCGTACGCGCAGCGCGGCCGGGGCCTGGGACGGCGCGGGGGTGAAGGCCGACGGCGACGCCAGTGTGCTGGCCTCCTCGGCCGCGGCGCTCCAGGACGGCACCTTGCCTATTTTCACGCTTCCTGACATTTCCTAATCTCCGGAAAATGTCAGGCGAAAGCCCAGAATAAGGGAATTCCCCTGAATTCTGAGGCGACCTTCGCTTGTGTCGTCCGTGGACTTCCCCGCTGATCCGCGATTTCATGTCCTCCGTCGATTTCGCTCGACGGCCAGGGGAAATACGGGGGATCATATGGGTCGTACGCGGAAAATCATACAAATAACCATCACCTTCGCGATGGTGGTCAGCGCCGCGCCACCCGCGGCCGCCCGGAGCGCGCCGGCGGAGGTCCGGATCACACGTTTCCTGGGCGAGCAGCGGGTGCCGCACCTGGTGCAGTTCGCGGGGACCACCGTGGGCGGTCTGTCCGGCCTCGACCGCGACCCCCGCACCGACACGTGGTATTTCGTCTCCGACGACCGGTGGCGCTACAACCCCGCCCGCTACTACACCGGGCGGCTCGACATCGACCGCCGGTCGGGCGCCTTTCACGGTGTGCGCCTGACGGGGGTGACGACGATGTTGCGGGCCGACGGGTCACCGTACCCCGCCTACGGCAGGCCGGGGTCGGCCGACCCGGAGTCCATCAGGTACGACCGGTGGAACCGGCGGCTGCTCTGGGGCGACGAAGGGGACCGCCCCGACACCCGCAATCCCGATATTCCGCTTTCACCCCCGGCGGTGCGCTCGATGGACCTCCGCGGCCGCCACACGAACGTCCTGCCGTTGCCGGCCAACCTGCGGCTCACCACGGCCGACCGGGGGCCCCGGCGCAACTCCGGCTTCGAAGGCCTGGCCGTCTCCAGGCGTACGATCACCGCCGTGACCGAGGGCCCGCGCTACGAGGACGGTCAGCCGCCGACGGCCGAGCGCGGCGCGCCCGCGCGGCTGACCGTCTGGAACCGCCAGGGCGTCCTGCGCGGCCAGTACGCCTACCCGCTCGACCCGCTGCCCGCCGCGCCCGTCCCCGCGTCCGGGCAGTCGGACACCGGCGTGTCGGAGCTGCTGCCCATCGACGGGTCCCGCTTCCTGACACTGGAGCGCTCCTGGGTCGAGGGGACCGGCTACCGCGCCAAGATCTACGAGATCGACCTGCGCGGCGCCACCAACGTGCTCGGCACGGCCGCGCTGGCGAGCGGGGGCCCGTACCGCGCGGTGACCAAGCGCCTGGTCTTCGACCTGGGCGCCTTCCGGCCTCCGGTGCAGAACTGGGAGGGCCTGGCCTGGGGGCCGCGCCTGGCCGGCGGCGAGTGCACGCTCGTGGTCGCCTCCGACGACAACTTCGACGAGCGCGAGTCGACCAACTTCCTGGTGTTCGGCGCGACCGGCTGCCGCTGACGCCCCTGCCCCGCTCGGCCCCGCTCGGCCTGGCCCGGCCGTGGAAAGCCGCTGAGGTGGATGACCTCCCGCTCCGGGGTAGCTGTGCGGAACAGAGGCAGGCGAGACGGGAGGGCCGCGATGAGCGGAGCGATCGTGGTCGGGATCGACGGGGCGGACCGGGCCTGGACCGCGCTGGCGTGGGCCGCGGACGACGCCGCGCGGCGCGGTCGGCCGCTGCGGATCGTGCATGTACGCGAGCCGTGGCAGCCCGAACGGCCGCTGGCGGGCACGCGCCTGACGCTCAGCGAACGCAACGAGGCGCTGCTGTCGGACGCCGTCGAGCGGGTACGCACCGTCGCACCCGAGGTGGAGACGACGGCCGTGCTCGTCACCGGCGCGGTGGTCGAACGGCTGCGCACCGAGGGCGCCGACGCCGACAGTCTGGTGCTGGGCAGCAGGGGACGCAGCGCGGTCGCCGGGCTGATGCTGGGCTCCACCGGTTTCGCGCTGGCCGGTCACGTACGCTGCCCGGTGGTGATCGTGCACGAGCCGCCCGGCCCTGCGCGCGGCGAGATCGTGGTGGGATACGACGGATCCGCCGACGCCGAGGCGGCCCTGGCGTACGGGCTGGAGCAGGCGGACGCGCGCGGCGCCCGGGTCCGGGTGGTGTACGGCCGGCAGGTGCCCGTGTTGTCGCCTCATCCCGTGGGATACGGGCCGCTGCCGGGAGCCAATTTCGGCCGGCAACTGGAGGCGGCGATGGCGCCGTGGCGGGAGATGTACCCGGACGTGCCGATCGAGGACTCCTTCGTCGACCGGCACCCGGTCACCGCGCTGGTACGCGCCTCCAGCGGGGCCGACCTGGCGGTGGTCGGGTCGCGCGGGCTGAGCAGGCTCACCGCGACGGTGCTCGGCACGGTGAGTCACGGCGTGCTCCAGCGGGCCCACTGCCCGGTCGCCGTGGTGCGCGCCCCCTGGCGCCCGTCGTCCCAGCCCCCCGATCGTCAAGGTGGCCGGGCACGCGTGATGCCACGGTTCACGCGGTCTACACGCCGTGGATGCGGCGGCCCGTGATCTGCCGCGGCGTGATGCGGACGTAGAGGTGCCGCTCGCCGCCCGCCCACGGGATGACGCCTGAGCCCGCCGCGTCGGCCACCCCCTCCGCCGGCACGTGGTGGGCGGGACCCTGCACCAGGACGCTCCAGCCTTCGCGGTTGACCTCGTCGATCCGGTCGATCTCGAACGCGATCACGATGTCGACCCCCTCCACGCCGCTGCGCAGGTCCTGGTCCATGGCGCCGCCGGTCGCGGTGCGGAAGACGATGTCGCCGTCGTGCAGCTTGTAGTTGACGGGCAGCACCGTCGGCCCGTGCGAGCCGTTGAACGCCACCCGCCCGATTCCGCCGGACTCGATCAGCCGCAGGCACTCCTCCCGGTCCAGCGCTTCCAGGGTGGGATGGGCCATGGCAAGACCGTGGCCGGGCGGACGGTCCTGGCCGCCGCCGAGCAGCTCCTCGACCGTGGTCTGCAGGGCGTCCGCCAGGCGGTAGATGGCGCCGGTGTCCGGCGTGTCGGCGTGCTCTTCCAGATATTCCATGTACCCGGGCGACATGTCTGCCTTGTCGGCGACCTGTTCACGGGTCAGGCCGAGACGTTCGCGGTGATGAATGATGCGCCGCCCGAAATCGCCGGTGCCTGTCATGATCACTTCTCCTCGCCCATAGGTGCGGCGCGCGGTGCCGTTGATGCGCGCCTCGCGATGGTCGGCGTCGACGAAGATCTGGCGCCCGTGGTAACGCAGCGGCATGCACACCAGGCCGAGCCGGTCGGGCACCTGCGGGTCCAGGCGCAGCCGCCCGCCCCGTTCCAGCTCCAGGCCCAGGTAGCAGCTCTGCAGCAGGTCCAGCGTGCCGCCCATGGCGCCCAGGTGGATGCCCTCCGCCGTCGTGCCTCCCTGCACGTCCTCGATGTCGCCCGTGAGGGCCTCGATGAAGAACTCCCAGGACTGCTCAGGGTTGCGGCGGGCCAGGATCCAGGCGTGCACGACGGCGCTGAGCGTGGAGCCGTGGCTGGTGCGCCGCAGGTAGTAGGAGATCGTCCTCTCGATCAGGTCCGGGTCGGGCGCGTAGCCGAGCCGTTCCAGGATGCCGGTCAGCTCCTCGTCGCTCAGCAGGTAGCAGAGCATGAGCGTGTCGGCCTGCTTGGAGGCCTGGTAACGGTTGACGTCGTCGCCGTCGGCCTCCAGCGCCCGGTCCAGCCGGCGCACGCCGCCGTAGCGGTCCCAGTCGAGCTCCCGCAGCTCCCCGTACCCCGTGAACTGGCTGATGACGCCGTCGTGGAAGTCGACCCGCATGCGGCGGCCGACGTCGGCCCAGTGGGCCAGCTCGGCGGCCGGCGGCGCCAGGTGCGGCGCCAGCACGGCGGTCTCGCGGGCGCGCTCCATCAGCCACACGGTCATGATGTTGGTGTAGGCGTTGTTCGCCAGCCCGGGCTCGTCCGCGTCCGGGTAGGCGTCGTGATACTCGTCGGGGCCCATGACGCCGCGGATCTCGTAGCGGCCGTCGCGCGGCTCGGCCAGCGAGCCGAAGAACCTGGCGATGTCGAGCAGCAGCTCGGCGCACCACGGCGGCATCGAGCCGGTGGCCAGGTAGTGGTGCCACACGTTGTAGGCGATGGCCAGGCCGACGTGCCGCTGGCGATGGGAGTTGTCCGGCAGCCAGCGGCCGGAGGCGGGATTGAGATGCAGCGTCTGCGTCTCCTCGCGCCCGTCGCTGCCGCTCTGCCACGGGAACATCGCGCCCTCGTACCCGGCCTCGGCGGCGGCGTCCCTGGCCTCGGGCAGACGCCGCCAGCGGTAGCGCAGCAGGCCGATCGAGATCTCGGGGAAGCGCAGGTTCAGCCACGGCTCCACGAACAGCTCGTCCCAGAACACGTGCCCCCGGTACGCCTCACCGTGCAGCCCCCGGGCGGGCACCCCGGCGTCGAGGTCGGCGGTGTGCGGGGAGAGCGTCTGCAACAGATGGAAGATGTGCACGTGGACGAGCCGCGAGAGCTCGGCGCCGCCCGCGTCGAGCCGGGCCCGCCGCCACAGGCACTCCCACGCCGCCACGTGGCGGTCGAGCAGCTCGTCGAAGCGCGGCGCGCGGCGCACCTGACGCAGGGCCGAGGAGCGGGGGTCATGGATGGCGGGATCGCGCGAGCTGGTCAGAGCCACGGTCTTCGTGAGCCGGGCCGGCTCGCCCTCGGCCAGGTCGAGCACGTGGTCGGAGGTGATGTGGTCGCCGCACAACGCTGGCCGCGCGGCCTGCCCGTCGCCGTCGGTCCGCGCGGCCAGCGTCACCATGACGCGCGAGTTGCGCGTGGTCACGGTCAGCCAGGCCAGGCCGTCGTCCGCGCCGGTCTCGTGCCCGGTGAGATGGTCGCCGCGCAGGTCGCGGTAGCGGGCCACACCGGAGTTGGTCACCCGCCCGTCCAGCGTGCAGCGCACCCGCATCGGCCCCGACCAGTTCTCCGCGGTGAACGTGGTCTCCAGCGCGGCCAGCGTGGGGTCGGCCATGGACACCAGACGGCGCTGGCGTACGTACGTCACCCTGCCCGCGCCGTCGCGCCAGCGCAGCTCCCGCGTCAGCACGCCGTGCCGCAGATCCAGCTCGTGCCGGTAGAGCAGCAGCTCGGCCTCCTCCGGCCGGAACCAGCCGGACTCCGGCGTGGCGAACGTCAGCGGCAGCCAGTCGGGCAGGTTGACGATGTCCTCGTTGGTCACCGTACGGCCGGCCACGACCGAGTCGAGCCGGTCGTAACAGCCCGCCAGGTACGTGCCCGGCGTGCGCGGCCGCCCGTCGGGAGTGGCGCCCCGCGTCGCGAACCGGCCGTTGCCGAGCGTGCACAGTGCCTCGCGCAGCCCCTCGCCGGCGGGATCGAAACCCTCGTAGACGAGCGTCCAGGCGTTCATCGCCGTCCCACCGGCACCCGTCCCGACACGCTCGCGTCGGCCAGGTCGGCCACCACCACGTCGGCTCCGGCCGCGCGCATGGCCGCCTCCTGCGAGCCGCTCCTGTCCACGGCGACGATCCGCCCGAACCCGCCCTTGCGGCCGGCCTCGACCCCAGGCAGCGCGTCCTCCACGACCGCCACCTCGGCCGGGGGCACCCGCAGGCGGCGGGCCGCCTCCAGGAACATCGCGGGATCCGGCTTGCCCGGCAACCCCAGCTCGGCCAAGTCGTTGCCGTCGACCAGCGCGTCGAACAGGTGCAGCAGCCCCGCGGACGCCACGACCGCGCGGCAGTGCCTGCTCGCCGACACCACCGCGGTACGGGCCCCGCGCCGCCGCAACTCGTGCAGCAGCGCGACGGTCGAGGGGAACGCGGCCACGCCGTGCTTGTCGGTCTGCTCCACGAACAGCGCGTCCTTGGCCAGCCCCATCCCGTGGACGGTCGGCGCCCCCGGCTCGTCGTCCGGGCCGCCCTCAGGCAGCGTGACGCCGCGCGAGGCGAGGAACGTACGCACCCCGTCGAGCCGCGGCCGCCCGTCCACGTACGCCAGGTAGTCGGCGCGGATGTCGAACGGCTCCGCGCCCCGGCCCCGCAGGAAGGCGTCGAACACGTGCTTCCACGCGGCCGCGTGCACCCGGGCCGTGTCGGTGACCACGCCGTCCGTGTCGAAGACCACCGCGCGGAGTTTGCTCAGGTCGAAGGTGGACATATCAGGACGCCTACCCGCGTACGGCCCGGCCAGCCCTGACGGTACGTCCCGGCTTCGTCCTGCCCCGCACGAGGTCCCCGTACGGACTCACCGCGAGGGCGTCCACACGGATTTCGCCCGGTCAGAAGCCGTCCGGGGTACCTTGGGTTCGCCACCGTGAGCGCTGTCGCAGGAGGTCCGCATGAAGGTGATCCGCGTGCTGACGCCCCTCCTGGCGGCGCTCGGACTCGCCGTCGCCGGCTGCGGCGGCGGGGCCGGCCCGGAGACGAGGGCCACCGGGCAGCCCTCGACGCCACCTTCGACGTCCGCGGGGCCCACCGGTCCGCCCAGCCCGTCCGCCTCGACCCCGGGCCCCGGCACGCCCGCGCCGGGCGAGTCCCTCGTCGCGGGCCGCTACCAACCGCTGTGGCCGTTCTCCACCCAGGAGGAGGCGGAGGGATGGCGGCGCGCCCACGGAGAGGACGGCGGCCGGACCTGGCACCTCGACGCCGCCCGCACCGCGCTCGCCTTCACCCGCGGCTACCTCGGCTTCACCGAGATCGACCGGGCCGTCAAGATCTCCGAGGAGGGCGCGCACGCGCGCGTGCACGTCGGCTACCGCAGCAAGGAGGGCGACAGGCCGGCGGTCGCCGCCGTCGTGCACCTCGTGAGATACGGCTCGGGCGAGGACGCCCCGTGGGAGGTCGTCGGCACGGACGACACCTCGTTCACGCTGACGCGACCCGCGTACGGCGCGGCCGTGAGCTCGCCGCTCACCGTGGGCGGGCGCATCTCGGGCGTGGACGAGAGCATCACCGTCCACGTGCGCCGCCCCGGGACGGACGCCCCGCTGGGCGAGCGGTGCTGCGTGCCCGCGGGCGGCGAGAAGGCTCCCTGGTCGGCCACGGTCGACTTCACGGCCACGCCGGGCGGGACGCTCACCGTCGTGGCCTCCACGGGGGGTCACGTGGCGACGGTCGAGCGCTTCGCGGTGACGGGCGTCAGCGTCACGTCGTAGCTGGAGACGCCAGACGATCCGGTACCCGTCGGTGGAGTCTCGCTCGTGGAGAGCGACCCTGTTGCTCGACGGTGTGCTCGACGGTGTGCTCGGCGGCCTGCTCGTCCTCTGGACGGACGGCCGCTGATCAGCCTGCCTCCGGGCACCGGGCCGCGGGCGGTGCTGGAGGAGACCTGCGCGCGGGCGGGATTCGCCCCGAACGTGGCGTTCGAGGCCGGCGAGCCGCTCATGCTCGGCCGGCTGGCCGCGCGGGGGCTCGGCATGGCGATCCTGCCCCACATGACCCACCTCACCGAGTAATCTGAATGGCCGTTCATTGACCAGCGGAGGCGTCATGGGCAGGCCGCGTACGACCAGCGACGAGGCGATCCTGTGGGCCACCGCGCGCGCGATCGGCCGCCACGGGCCGCAGAGCCTCACCCTTGCCGCGGTCGCTCACGAGGCCGGCCTGTCCCCGGCCACGCTGGTGCAGCGGTTCGGCTCCAAGCGCGGCCTGCTGCTCGCGCTCGCCGGGCAGGCGGCGCAGAACGCGGCGCGGCCGTTCGAGCGCGCCCGGCAGGAGCACGCGTCGCCGCTGGAGGCGCTGCGGGCCGCCGTGGCCGCCCTGGCGGAAACCGTGGCCACGCCGCCGGAGCTGGCCAACAGCCTCGGCTTCCTGCAACTCGACCTGACCGATCCCGACTTCCGCGGGCACGCCGCCGAGCACGCCCGCCGCACGCGGGAGGAGATGGCCGCGCTGCTGGCCGAGGCGGTGGCGGCGGGAGAGCTCACGGGCGGGACGGACGTCGCCAGGCTGGCCCGCGCGGTGCAGGTGACCTACAACGGCGTGCTCATCCTGTGGGCGCTGACCGGCGAGGGCTCCCTCGCCGACGCCATGCGCGACGCGCTCGACGAGACGCTGCGCCCCTGGAGCAACGCCTGACCGACCCTCCGCCGGAAAGCTGGACCGGCGTGCCGTACTTCGGGGGATGGTCAGTGGTGAACGCACATCGGTCAACGAGGGAGCCATGAGCCACGCGGAGAACGGCCCGCCGGAGTCGCTGGAGGCGCTCGCCAGGAGGCACGGTTTGCGTCCCGCCGTGGCGCGGCCTCCGTTCCCCGTCTACCTGCGCCTGCTGTGGCAGCGGCGGCACTTCATCCTCACCTACGCCACCTCCAGGAACGTCTCGAAATACTCCGGCTCGGCGCTGGGGCAACTCTGGCAGGTCATCACCCCGCTGCTCAACGCCGCGATCTATTACGTGATGTTCGGGCTCATCCTGGGCGCGGGCCGGGGCATCGACAATTATCCGATCTTCCTGCTGACCGGCATGTTCGTCTTCACGTACACACAGCGGACCGCCACCGCGGGCGCCAAGTCGATCTCCGGCAACCTGTCGCTGATCCGCGCCCTGCACTTCCCCCGGGCCGCGCTGCCGCTGGCGTACACGATCCAGGAGCTGCAGCAGCTGGCCTTCTCCATGGGCGTGCTGCTGCTCATCGTGGTCGCCACCGGCGAGCCGCTGACGTGGTACTGGCTGATGATCCCGGTCGTGCTGGCGTTGCAGAGCGTCTTCAACGTCGGGGCCGGGCTGATCCTGGCCCGGCTGGGCGCCTGGCTGCGCGACCTCAACCAGCTGCTGCCGTTCATCATGCGCACGTGGTTGTACGCGTCCGGGGTGTTCTTCGCCATCCACGACAAGGTGGTCGGCACCGCGGGGCTGCCCGAGTGGGTGGCGACCGCGATGTACCTGAACCCGGCGGCCTCCTACATCGAGTGGATGCGGGACATCCTCATGGCGGAGCACACGCCGCCGCCGACGGCGCCGGTGGCCTGCGCGGTCTGGGCGGTGCTGGCGCTCGTGATCGGAGGCTGGTACTTCTGGCGGGCCGAGGACCGGTACGGGCGGGGCTGATCCGGGCGATTCGGTATACCCAAAATTGGCTCGCGCCGGCAGAAGGCGCTGATGGTGCTGGTACAAGAGAGGCGAACCCGATCTTCTGGCGTGGGAGCGTTCCCACCGGTAGCTGAAGAGAGAACCCCTTGCACCACCAGCACCTGAGATTCCCGGCGCTCTTAGCCGGCGCCGCACTCGTCCTCGCCCTCGCCGCGAGCCCCGGGCACGCCGGCGCCTCCGGCCAGGCCCCTACCACCAGCACTGCCACCAGCACTGTCACGAGCACTGCCACCAGCACTGCCACGAGCACCGGCACCGCCACGAGCTCCGCCGCACCCGTCACCATCACGCTGATCACCGGTGACGTCGTCACGTACACGCCGGTCAAGGACGGCGTCCCCAAGATCTACATCGAGGAGGCCGCCCGCCCCGACGGCGCGCAGGTCACCTTCGCGACCCTGCCGGCCAGGAACGGCGGCTGGCTGGTCCTGCCGTCCGACGCCGCGCCGCTGGTCTCCGCGGGAACCCTGGACGAGACGCTGTTCGACGTCGTCACGCTGGCGCGCGAGGGCCGTGCCGACCGCATCCCGCTGCTGGTCACCTACCGGGGTGAGCCCGCCGCGTCCGCGCTGTCACCGGCCGCGGTGGCCCTGGCCGGGGCCACGGACGTGCGCCCGCTGCCCAGCATCGACGGGGCCGCGCTCACCGTGCGGCCGTCCGACGCGGCACGGTTCTGGAACGGTTTCCGCGGCGAGCGGCCCGCGCTGGAAAGGTCGGCGGGCGGCATCGCCAAGATCTGGCTCGACCGGCAGGTCACCGCGTCGCTCGACAAGAGCGTGCCGCTCATCGGCGCGCCCGCCGGCTGGGAGAAGGGCCTCGACGGCACCGGCGCCAAGGTCGCCGTGCTCGACACGGGCATCGACGCCGAGCACCCGGACCTCGCCGGCAAGATCACCGCCAGCGAGAACTTCACCACGTCCTCGGACATCACCGACAAGAAGGGCCACGGCACTCACGTCGCCTCCATCATCGCGGGCTCGGGCAATGCGTCGGGCGGGACGTACAAGGGTGTCGCGCCCGGCGCCTCCCTGCTGATCGGCAAGGTGCTCGGCGACAACGGCAGGGGCGACTGGTCGTGGGCCATCGCCGGCATGGAGTGGGCCGCCCGGCAGGGCGCCGACGTGGTCAACCTGAGCCTGGGCAGCTGCTGCGGCGACGGCACCGACCCGATGAGCCAGGCCGTCGACGAGCTGACCAGGGCGCACGGCACGTTGTTCGTCGCCGCCGCGGGCAACGCCGGGGAGACGCTCACGGTCGACACCCCCGCCGCCGCGGACCTTGCCGTCGCCGTTGGCTCGGTGGACAAGGACACCGGCACGTCGCTGAGCGGCTTCACCAGCAAGGGGCCGCGGCTGTACGATGCGGCCGTCAAGCCGAACGTCGTCGCCCCCGGCGACGGCATCGTGGCCGCACGCTCCTCCACCTCCTCCGGGAAGCCGCACCCGGGCAACGAGCGCTACACCGCCGGCTCCGGCACCTCCATGGCCACCCCGCACGTGGCCGGCGCCGCGGCGATCCTGGCGCAGCAGCACCCCGGCTGGAGCGCCGCCGAACTGCGCGACGCGCTGACCTCCACCGCCGTGCGCGACGACGGCCACAACTGGTACGAGCAGGGCAGCGGCCGGGTCGACGTGGCCCGCGCGGTCAGCCGGCAGGTGTTCGCGACCTGGGCCGTCGACTTCCGCGTGCTCTCCGGCGAGCCCGCGACGCGGCAGGTCACGTACCGCAACACCGGGAGCGAGGACATCACGCTGACCGTCGAGCCCGTGACGCGCGGCTGGAGCGGCAGCCCCGCGCCCGAAGGGGCGGTGCGCCTCGGTGCCGGGACCGTCACCGTGCCCGCGAACGGCTCGGCCACCGTCGACGTCACCGTCGACCCGGCCAAGGGGGAGGCCGGCGCGTACGGCGGCTGGATCACCGCGAGCGGCGGCGGCGCCGAGCTTGTCACGCCGTTCAGCTACTACACCGGCCTGCCCACGCACCGGCTGACCGTCTCGCTGATCAACTCCTACGGCGTCAAGGAGTTCGGCAGCGGTGTCGCCGGCACCGAGCCGACCGTCTACTTCATCCCGATGAAGCGGAAGGTCAGCGCCGAGGACCCGTTCTACCCGGCCGGCTACTACACCGCCCGCACCGACGCCCAGGGCCACCGGCAGGTGCCGCTGCCCGCGGGCGAGTACGAGGTCGTCACGGTGATCAACGACGCGTTCACCGCCAACCGCTCCAGCATGGTCATCGGGACCGTCACGCTCGACGGCGACAGGACCCTCACCCTGGACGCCCGCGACACCGTGCCGGTCGAACCGGTCACCAAGGAGAAGACGGAGGGCGACGGGAGACTCTGGTACATCCGCACGTTCACCGACCGCGGCAACCCCGTCTCCGTGTACGCCGGCGGCGCCACGGGCCAGGACCACT
Source organism: Nonomuraea sp. K271 (assembly GCF_009908215.1). NCBI lineage: Bacteria > Bacillati > Actinomycetota > Actinomycetes > Streptosporangiales > Streptosporangiaceae > Nonomuraea > Nonomuraea sp. K271. The sequence goes on from NZ_JAAAHR010000005.1 coordinate 24,959, forward strand.
ACGTCACCCCGGTCCGCAAGGTCGCGGCCGGCGAGATGCGGCTGTCCCACGGGTGGCGGCTCGACCCCGCCGCGCTGGCCTCCGCGACCGCGGGGCGGCTCCGGCTCGACCCCGTCTACGAAGTCACCGACATGCACGCCGCCCTGACCGAGGACCGCACCCTCCGCGTCGTGTCCGTGGGGCAGGGCCGGGAGGCCGACTTCGAGGGCGTCGACGTGGCGGGCAAGCTCGTCCTGGCCGGGGTGCCGCTCGGCGACGGCTCCATGCCGTACCGCACCGCGGCCGGCGCGATGAACCAGGCCGCCAAGCTCGCCGCCGAGCGCGGCGCCGCCGGGTTCGCCGGGTACCTCGACGTCGACGGCGGCAGGGCAAGGACTCCGTACTCCACCGAGCAGTTCCTCGGCCTGGGGCTCAGCGCCGAACAGGGCCGCGCGCTGCGCGCCGCCGTGGACGCGCGGCCCGTCTCCGTGCGCCTGGAACCGGACGACGGGGGAGCGGTGTACCGCCTGCGTTACGACGAGCGCGGCCGGATCCCCGCCAAGCCCCACAAGGCGGACACGCGCGACCTCGTGCGGATCGACGCCCAGTACCACGCCGACCAGCCGGGAACCCCCGGCCGCGAGTACGGCAAGTCCGTCACGGACGAGGGGCTCGGCGAGATCGGGTACGGCCAGCCGGTCACCATGCCGCTGGCCCGCACCGAGTACTTCGGCCCGGTGGACGACAAGGTCACCTGGACCCGCGAGATCTCCAACCAGAGCCTGAGGCTGCACGCCAGTGACCGCTTCACCCGGCACGACAAGCGTCGGGGCGAGCACTGGTTCAAGGCCCCCCTGACGCCCGGCGCGGCCGAGCAGCCGAAGGACCACCCGGCCGGCCTGCCGTGCGTGATGTGCCGCGACGGTGACCGGTTCGTGCCGCTCGACCGGTGGTCCGACTCCGATCCGCGCCACTTCACCAGCCCCGGCGTGGCCGAGGTCAAGTCCGCGCCGCGGTTGTTCGCGGGCGAGCAGGAGATCCCGGTGCAGGGCCGTGCGCCCCGGTCCTTCGCCGTCCCGGAGGGGAGCGCGACGTACCGGCTGGAGAGCGTCGACACCACCAAGCGCACCCTGTCGCCAGAGGTGAGCACCACGTGGTCGTTCGCCTCGTCGCCGCCGTCCGGCACGCCGCGCGGGACGGCCTGCTCGTACGGGCCGTCGTGCGCGGTCCAGCCGGCGATCCTGCTCGGCTACGACCTCCCGCTCGACCTGCTGAACCGGGCACGGGCCGGGCTGCCCTTCACCTTCGAGATCGCGGCGGGCCCGCACGACTCGATCCCGAGGAAGCACGCGGTCAAGCGGCTCACGGCCGAGTACTCCGTCGACGACGGCGCCACCTGGCTGCCGGCCCTCACCGGGAAACGCGGCCAGGACCGTTACCAGGCCCTGGTGATGCATCCGCCGCTCCGAGCCACCAGCGGGTACGTTTCCCTGCGGGTCACCGCCTCGAACAAGGCGGGGGCCACGGTCACGCAGACCATCAAGCGGGCGTACGCGCTGAAGTGACCGCTCCCCGGGGGCGGCCGCCGGCGCCGCCCCCGCGCGATGGCACCCTTTGATGTCGAACAGGAGCCATGCATGCGAATCGGTGTCGTCTTTCCGCAGAACGAGATGAGCGGGGACGTGGGCGCGGTGCGCGCCTACGGGCAGGCAGTGGAGGAGCTCGGATTCAGGCACGTGATGGCCTACGATCACGTGGTCGGCGCCGACCCCGCTGTGCACCAGGGCTGGCAGGGGCCCTACGACCTGCGGAGCACGTTCCACGAGCCCATGGTGCTGTTCGGTTATCTCGCCGCGCTGACCACGCTCGAACTGGTCTCCGGCATCATCATCCTGCCCCAGCGGCAGACGGTCCTGGCGGCCAAGCAGGCGGCCGAGGTCGACCTGCTCACCGCCGGCCGTTTCCGGCTGGGCGTGGGGCTGGGCTGGAACCAGGTCGAGTACGAAGCCCTCGGCCAGGACTTCACCACCCGGGGCAGGCGCATGGAGGAGCAGGTCGCGCTGATGCGCCGGTTGTGGACGGAGGGGTCGGTCACGTTCGAGGGCGCCTTCGACCGGGTGACCGGGGCGGGCCTGGCGCCGCTGCCGGTGAGCAGGCCGATCCCCCTCTGGTTCGGCGCGCAGTCGCCCCCGGCCTACCGCCGCGCCGGCCGGCTGGCCGACGGGTGGTTCCCGCAGATGTCTCCCGGCCCGAAGCTGGACGAGGCGAGAGCCATCGTCGAGGAGGCGGCCACGCAGGCGGGGCGCGACCCCGCCGGCCTCGGCATGGAGGGCCGGGTCAGCTGGACGGGCGACGCCGACGAGCTGGGCGCGCTGGCCGGCAGGTGGCGGGAGGCCGGAGCCACGCACCTGGCCGTCAACACCATGAAAGCGGGGCTGGGCTCGGTCGACGAGCACATCGCCGCCCTGGCGAGCGCGGCCGTCACACTCGGACTTCGCGGAAGCTGAGCCCATCGCGTCGCCGGACCCGGCTCAACGGCCGGGCCCGGCGCCGCGGTCCACGGCGACGCGGTCCACGGCCGGGCACGGCACGGTCCCCGGCCGGGCAGGTCGAGCCGGTGCCGCGTACGGACGCGACCGTCGTCCGGCCCGGTCAGATCGAGGCCAGACCGGCGCCGACCAGGAAGCGCAGGTGCTCCAGCAGGTCGTCGGGGGTGGCGGCGAGCGGCTGGACGCAGACGTGGTCGGCGCCCGCCTCGAGGTGGTCGCGTACCCTCTCGATGATCGTTTCCGGGTCGCCCCACGCGACGATGGCGTCGACCAGCGCGTCGCTGCCGCCGCCCGTGACGTCGTCCTCGCTCCAGCCCAGGTCGAGCAGGTTGTTCACGTAGTTCGGCAGGCCGAGGTAGATCGACATGAAACGGCGGGCGATCTGCCGCGCCCGCTCCGGATCGGTGTCGAGCACGACCGTCTGCTCCGGCGCCAGCACGGGGTCGGGGCCGAGGACGGCGCGGGCCCGCGCGGTGTGCTCCACGGGCACGAAGTAGGGGTGCGCCCCCTGCGTGCGCTGGGCGGCCAGTTCCAGCATCCGGGGGCGCAGCGCCGCCAGCAGGCGCGGCGGCGGCGCGGGCAGCGGGGCGCTGTACTGGGTCGCGTCCATGGCGTCGAGATAGTCGCGCATCGCCGACACCGGCCTGCTGTAGTCATGGCCGCGCATCTCCACGGCGGGCGCGTGGCTCACGCCGAGCCCGAGCACGAACCGTCCGCCGTACGCCTCGGCGAGCGCGTTCGAGCCGGTCGCGGCGGCGGTGGCGTCGCGGCCCCAGATGCTGGCGATCCCGGTGGCGATCATCATGCTCTGGGTGGCGTCGAGCAGCAACGCGGCATGGACCAGCGACTCCTTGCCCGCCGGGGTCTCACCGAACCACAACGTCCCGAAACCCAGGCTCTCGATCTCGGCCGCCGCGTCGCGTTCCACCGGGGCCGACTCCGAGGTCAGCGTGGCGTTCCAGACGCCTACCCGTCCCATGCGCCGCTTCAGCGCCGCCACGTCGATGCTCGCCTCCGGCATCGCAGTCACCACCTTGGTCGTCAGCTGTCACCCAGGGCCACGATATGCGGCGTATCGTCCGCGTAGCGCAAGGCCCGCTTCATGACTTGCCGCGTTCCCCGCCATCCGTACGCGACGGCCCGCCCCGGCGCCGGAGGCGGGCGGGGGCCTTTGTAGCGCCCCGCGGCCACTGGAGCGGCCACCGTGGCTGGCGGCGAGGCAGGCCGCTGTCACGTACCGCCGCAGCCGCCTCCGCCGCAGCCCCCGCCGCAGCCTCCGCCGCCACCTTCGCTGTCGCCGCCGCCGAAGTCGCTTCCGCCGTGACCGCCGCCCGAGTGCGAGCCGCCGGAGCTGAACGGAGCGCCGAAGCCGGAGAAGCCGCCGCAGCTCGCCCCGCTGGAGCCGCTGCCGTGGAGCACCGGAGTGCTCATGCTTCCGTACGATCCGCAGCGTCCAGGGGCGCAGCACGCGGCGTGCGATCGGGTTCTGGCCCGGGTGTCGCGGCGCAGCGTGTCGGCGAGCCGCCGGTCGGGCAGCTTCGTCAACCCGTGCAACGCCACCCCGCTGATGTCCTCCGAACCCCGCCACTCGCCTGTCGCGAGGATTCTGGTGTCCACCCGCTCCAGCGCCGCCCGCCCGGCCATGGTGAGCGGGTCGGTCAGCCGTTGGCGGAGCAGGTAGAAGCAGACGTACGCGGCCACGGCCGCCACGGCGGCGATCGCGATCGCGCCGTCGGGGCTGTGCACGGCCGCGCCCACGGCGGCCCCGACCGTCGCCAGGGCGGCGAGCACGGCCAGCAGGCTGGTACGCCGCCGCGCCCTCACCCTGTCGGCCGCGGCATCAGATAGCCCCGGCGCACGAGGGACGTGGCCAACGATCGCAGCGCTTCCGCGTCGCCGACGCCGTGGCGTACCTCGGCGGCGGTCGACCCGCCCACGCTGCCCTTGACCTGCCCGTGGACCGCTCGCTCGACCCGTACCCGCTTGTCCGGCCGGAAGCCCCGCACCGGCGTGACGACTCCCTCGCTGGACACCCGTACCCCGCCCTGGGCGGCCAGCGACACCAGCGCTGTGTTGATCGCCCGCCGCGGCCCGCCCGCGAGATAGGCGGCCTCGTAGAGGTCGAGCCGCGGGCCTGTGACGGCCGTCGAACGCGATCGCGCGGCGGACCACGCCAGTTGGGTGCGCGTCGCGGCGAGTGCGATGAGCGCGATGAGCGCGATGAGCGAGATGGCGACCGTGTAGGAAACCCCGTCCATGTGTCTCCTCTTCCGCAGAGAAATGACGCAACAGGCGGCCCCCTGTGCTTGGAGGACGTTCCCGGTCCGGCCGGCGGTTCCCCGGGAGTTGGCAGAACGAGCAGAAGTGCCCCCAGACGCAGCCCCCGAAGGGGGCTTCACCTGGAAATATCCTGGTATGGCGGGCCCCGGGCGGGCAGGGACCTATGAGGGACCCAAAAGCCTCTGCCGGACATGATGGCGCCACCCGGAGAGAGCCGTCAGGGGGTGTTCGTGATGCGCGACTCGGTGATGCGACAAGTGCGGAGATACCGGTTCGACCGCAATCCGCTGCGACGCCGATCCGACCGCCTGGAAAGTCTCGCGCTGCTGGTGGCCGTGCTGCTGGTGCTCCTCAGCGCGTGGCCGGCGGTGGCGGCCGGGCGGCAGGCGTACCAGAGCGCCGCGAGCGCGGGCGCCGGTGGGCGGCTGCAGGTGGACGCGACGCTGCTGGCGGACGTGCCCGTCAGCCCGACGTCGTTCGGCTCGCTGTCCAGGGGCGGTCCGGTCGAGGCACGGTGGACGTTGCCCTCAGGGCAGGAACGCACCGGCCAGGTACGCGCTCCCGCCCTCGCCAAGGCGGGCACCACGGTCCGCATCTGGGTCGACGAGACCGGCCGGCCGGCACTCCCGCCGCCGAGCGCGCTGGAGGTCCGCATCACGGGCGTGGTGACGGTGCTGCTCGTCATGCTGGGCGCGGTGGCCGCCGTGCTGATCGCGCTGGCGGCCTTCCGGTGGCTGGTGGACCGGGGCAGGTATCGCGCATGGGAGGACGCCTGGTCGCTGATCGACGAACGCCGGCGCCGCCGCCGCTCATGAGCCCAGGAAGGGGCTGAGGGCTTCTGATGCACTCGGGCGCCGACACGCCAGGCACCGCGCAACCCCCGTAACCGGCGCGGGTGTCGCGCGCCCTCTGCAGCATGCGCGGAGGGTGTCAGGGCGATGACTTACAGTTTCCCCATCATTTTCAGTCATCGCCTGTTCAGGGGGACAGATGAGAACACGGACCATCCCGATCACGGCGGCCGCCGCCCTGGCCTTGACCGGCCTCACGGTGCCGGTGGCCGCCGCGTCGGGGGCCGGGCGGGCCGTCTCGCCCGTGGCGGGGGCGCCCGCGGACACACGCCCGCGGTGGCCGCACGGCGCGGACAGGTCGCCGGAGATGGACGCCCACACGTCCAGCGAGTTCTGGACGCCCGCCCGCATGACGGCCGCGCTCGGCGCGTCCCTGCCGGAGACCGAGCTGGATCCGCACCACGGCGAGGGGGCGGCGCGCGTCACCGGAGTCCCCTCGTCGCAGCGGCTGACGCCCGGCGGTGACCGCAACGGCTACGCCAAGGTCCGGCGTCCCTACGGCAGGCTCCCGCACACCCGCGCGACCGGCCGGCTGTTCTTCGTCGACGCCCACGGCAAGCTCAGGTCCTGTACGGCGGCCGTGGTGCGCTCGCGCGACGAGTCGCTGATCGCCACCGCCGCGCAGTGCGTGTACGGCGCCCCCGAGGACCATCACGAAGGGGAGCACCGCCGTGATCCGCACGGGTACGGCTGGCACCGCCACCTGCTGTTCGTGCCCGGCTACGACGGGGGCGGGGAGCGGGAGCCGTACAGCCGCTGGGGGGCGGTGCGCGCGTGGAAGCCGAGCGCCTACACCGGCCACGAGAGCGGGGACGCCAACTCCCCGTACGACGTCGCGCTGGTGAGGGTGGAGAACATCTACACCGACCAGACGTTGCAGGACCGGGTGGGCGCCTACACCGTGCTGCGCAACCAGGGAGGCAGCTTCAGGGTCAACACGCTCGGCTACCCCGCCGTGCACAAGGACCGTGCCTACCAGGGCAAGGACCAGCGGTGGTGCCAGGGCCGCACCCGGCCGTCCCGCCCCTACGAGCCGCGCCGCCACGACGTACGGTTCGGCGGGCTGACCACCCACAACTGCGAGTCGGCCGACGGCGGCAACGGCGGACCGTGGATGCTGCGCGCCCCGGGCAGCGGCCTGGTCGGCGTGACGTCGACCGGCCGGTCGCACCACGGCGACAACGGCAGCACCACCGCCACGGCCATGGGCATCGACTCCTACGGCGCCGTCGTCCGGGCGGCCGACCCCTACGGCGTCCACGACCAGCTGTCGATCAGCGCCGACGTGGCGGAGGGGACGATCGAGCAGGGGGAGAGCACCACGGCCACCCTGACGGTCGCCATGCGCGGGCTGAGCGGCGCGGCGGGCGTGCCCGTCACCGTCCGGCTGCCGCGCGGGTTCCGCCTGGTGCCCGGCTCGGAATCGGACTGCGAAGGGTCGCACGGCGAGGTGACCTGCATGGTCGACGCCATCTACCCGGGTCAGACGGTGGAGCTCAGCCTGCGGATCGCGGCCGGCGACGCCGCCCCCGGCAGCCACCGTTTCCGCGCGGCCGTCGAGCGTACCCATCTCAACCCCGAACCGCGCGGCACCATCGCGTCCTTCAGGATCCGCGTCCTGCGCTGAGCCATTCCGCCCCGCGGGCGGACCTGCCCGCCCTCATGCGGGGGCGGGCTTGGCCCTGACGTGCATGCGCTCGCCCTGCGGCCCGAACAGGGCCAGCACCTCGGCCGGCTCGTCGGTGGGGTTGGCGAAGGCGTGCGGCGTCCGCGTGTCGAACTCGGCCGCCTCGCCCGGGGTGAGGATCACGTCGTGCCGCCCGAGCAGCAGCCGCAGCCGCCCCGACAGGACGTACAGCCACTCATAACCCTCGTGGACCTGCTGCTCCAGCTCGCAGCCGGGCCAGTGCGGCGGGTAGATCTGCTTGAACGCCTGCAACCCGCCCGGCCGGCGGGTCAGCGGGATGTACGTCCTGCCCCCCTTGAGTTTGACCGGCCGCATGTGCACCCGGGGGTCGCCGGTGACGGGCGCGTCGATCAACTCGTCGAGCTGCACCTGGTGGGCTCTGGCCAGCAGGAGCAGCAGCTCCAGCGTCGGCTTGCGCTGCCCGGCCTCCAGGCGTGAGAGCGTGCTGACGGAGACCCCCGTGCTCGTCGACAACTGCGTCAGCGTCACGCCGCGCTCCTGCCGCAGCGCCCGCAGCCGCGGACCCACCGCCTGCAGCACTTCATCGAGTTCCATGGTCCCACTTTGCCACTTCGGCAATGAAATTTGTCAAGTGGGGGTCGCGTCGCGGACAGTGGCCGCACCACACGGACAAGAGGAGCGGCAATGGAAACGAGATATGACGTGGTGGTCATCGGAGGCGGCGCCGCCGGACTGAGCGGCGCGCTCACGCTGACGAGGGCGCGCCGCAGGGTGCTGGTGATCGACGAGGGCCGGCCGCGCAACGCGCCCGCCGACGGCGTGCACGTCTACCTGGGGCGCGAGGGCGTGCCGCCGCACGAGCTCCTCGCGGCCGGCCGCGAGGAGGTGGCCGGGTACGGCGGCGAGATCGTCACCGGCACCGTCGAGACCGCCGAGCGCGTCGGCAAGGGTTTCCGGCTCGGGCTCGCCGACGGGTCGCAGGTGGAGGCCGCCCGGCTGCTGGTGACCACCGGCCTGGTCGACGAGCTGCCCGACATCCCCGGGCTGGCCGGGCTGTGGGGCCGTGACGTGCTGCACTGCCCGTACTGCCACGGCTGGGAGGTGCGCGACCAGGCGATCGGCGTCATCGCCGCCGGCCCGCTCGCCGTTCACCAGGCGCTGCTGTGGCGGCAGTGGAGCGAGGACGTGACGCTCTTCCGCCACACCGCGCCCGAGTTCGGCGGGGAGGACGTCGAGCAGCTCGTCGCCAGGGACATCACGGTCGTGGAAGGGCGTATCACCGGGCTGGAGCTGACCGAGGGCCGGCTCAGCGGCGTGCGGGTCGGCGGCACGGTCGTGCCGCGCCGGGCCCTCACCGTCTCCACCCGGCTCATCGCCCGCTCCGGCGTGCTCGCCGGGCTGGGGGTGGAGACGGCCGAGCAGGAGACCCTCGGGCACGTGATCGGCACCCACGTCCCCGCCGACCCGACAGGCGCGACCAACGTGCCCGGCGTGTGGGTGGCGGGGAACGTGACGAACCTGGTCGAGCAGGTCATCGGCTCGGCGGCGGCGGGCGTCCGGGCGGGCGCGGCCATCAACGCCGACCTGATCGCCGGGGAAACTCGCCAGGCCGTCGCCGTGCACCGGGCGCACGCGGCCGGCCAGATCCCCCCGGAGGAGTTCTGGGACGGCTTCTACCGCGAGCGCCCGCAGATCTGGAGCGGGAAGCCCAACGTCATGCTCGTGCGCGAGGCCGCGGACCTGGAGCCGGGCCGGGCGCTCGACCTCGGGTGCGGCGAGGGCGCCGACGCGATCTGGCTCGCGGAGCGGGGCTGGCGGGTGACGGCCTCCGACATCTCCCGCGTCGCGCTCGACCGGGCGGCCGAGCACGCCAAGGCCGCGGAGGTGGCCGACCGCATCGACTGGCAGCGCCACGACCTGGGCAGAACGTTCCCCGACGGGCGGTACGACCTGGTCTCGGCCTCGTTCCTGCACTCGAAGGGGGAACTGCCGCGCGAGAAGATCCTGCGCTCCGCGGCGGCGGCCGTCGCGCCCGGCGGAGTGCTGCTCGTCCTCGGGCACGGCGGCTGGCCGAGCTGGGAGCACGACCCGATGCCCGAGGTGCACTTCCCGACCACACAGGAGGTGCTCGACGCGCTCGAACTGCCGGAGGGGGAGTGGGAGGTGCTCCGCAGCGAGGAGTACGAGCGCAGCCACCACGACCACGAGGGCCGGCCGGGCACCCGCACCGACAACGTGCTGAAGGTCCGCCGCCGCCCCTGACAGGCCGGCGCGCGGCGAGGAGGGCAGAGAGCTGTGCGTCCTGGCGGATGACACGGTGGGGACGGCATGGGTGGAGGTGACCCGCCCAGGTGTGATCGGGAAGCCCATTGTCATCAGAGACGACAACGTCCGGCATCCGGGCGGCACCTGTCAGGTGCTCGCTTCCCTCGAAGACGTCACCTACCGGGCGGATTACGAGAGTGACTGCGGCCGTGGGTGGTGAACCACGTCGCGATCTGCACCCGGGAGGAGAGAGACAGCTTGGTCATGATGTGCTCGACGTGCCCTTCGGCGGTGCGCTGCGCGATGACCAGCCTGGCGGCGATCTCCTTGTTGCTCAGCCCCTGTGCGACGAGTTCTGCGACCTCCTGTTCCCGGGGGGTCAGGACGGAGGGCCGCCGGCGTTGCGCCGGCGGGCTCCGGTCGACGTCGAGCGCGTGGTCGACGGCTTCGTCGAGGGACAGGCCGGCGCCCCGCCGGAAGACGCTCAGGTACGCGTCCCCGCCCAGGGCGTCGCGCACCCGCGTCTCGCAGAGGTTGTGGAAGTCGGTGAAGGACCGCAGCCCGGGCGTCGCCGTGCCGATCGACCGCCAGGTCGCGCAGGCGGCGCCGAACAGGGTGGCCGCCCGCTCCTCCCGGCCGTGCGCCGCCTCGATCCAGGCCAGCACCTCCAGGCTCTCGGCGACGCCCCAGCGGTCGTCGTGGCGGCGCATGACGTCGAGCCCTTTCTTGACCAGCGCCGCCGCCTGGTCCTGCGCTCCCTGGAACCAGTGCGCCAGGCCGGCCACCCACAGGGCGTTGGACCTGGACAGGTAGGCGCTGCGGCCCTCGCACATCGCCAGGCACTCCGCCGCGTATGCAGCGGCCTGATCAGTGTCGCCCGACGCCGAGTAGACGATGACCAGGTGGAACAGGGTCATCCACACTCCGGCCTGGTCGCTGGCGGCGAGGTAGCGCTCGCGCGCCTCCGACAGGAGCGCCAGGGCCTCCTGGTGCTCGCCTTCCAGATGGGCGGCCAGCCCGGAGAAATGGGTGACGCTCGCCAGCGCGGCCGGGAGATCGAGCCGCTGCGCGAGGTCGCGGCTCTCGCTGAGCAGGGGCTTGGCCGCGTCCACGTCGCCCTGCCTGAGGGCGAACCACGCCGCCACCCACAGCGCGTCGGCGCGGATCGGGCTGGCCTCGGGAGCCAGCTCCAGGGCTCGGGCCAGCCTGCGGCGGCCCTCGCCGAACGAGCCGGCGGTGAAGAGCCAGTAGTTCCACAGCGAGCTGACGATCTCCAGCGCGGCGGGCGCTTCGCCGGGCTCGCCGAGACTGAACTCCAGCGCGGCCCTGATCCCGTCCTGGTCGCACTGGAGCCGGGTGACCCACTCCGCCTGGTCGGGACCGAACCACTCCTGCCGTGCCCGTCGCGCCAGGCTCAGATAGTGGTCGCGGTGCCGCCTGCGCAGCGCGGGCTCCTCGCCGAAGCCGGCCAGGATGTCCTGACCGTACTCCCGGATGTTGTCGAGCAGACGGTATCGCGCGCGTCCGGCCCGCTCCGTGCGCGTCAGGATCGACTTGTCCAGCAGTCCGCCCAGCAGATCGAACACCTCGTCCGGGGCGATCTCGTCGCTGGAGCAGACCTGCTCGGCGGATTCCAGGCCGAACTCGCCGGGAAACACCGACAACCGGGCCCACAGAACGCGTTCGGCGGGCTCGCAGAGGTCGTAACTCCAGTCGATCGCCGCGCGCAGCGTCCGGTGCCTGGGCACGGCGGTCTGCCGGCGGTCGGCAAGGAGCCGGAAACGGTCGTCCATCCGGTCGAGAATCTCGGCCACGGGCAGAACTCTCAGCCGCGCCGCGGCGAGCTCGATGGCCAACGGGAGGCCGTCCAGCCGCCGGCACAGCTCGGCGACCCGCTCGCCGTCGTCCCCGAGGGTGAAACCCGGCTGTACGGCCGCGGCCCGTTCGGCGAACAGGGTCACCGCCTCGCTGAGGTCCGCTGACTGCCCGGGCAGGGGGAGGGTGAGCGGCGGCACCGTGAACACACACTCGCCCTCCACGCCGAGGGTCTCCCGGCTGGTCGCCAGGATCCGCAGCTCGGGGGCCGCGCCCAGCAGCTTGCCGGCCAGTACGGCCACCGGCAGAGGCATGTGCTCACAGTTGTCCAGCACGAGCAGGAGCTGCCGGGACTCCAGCAGTTCGACCAGGCCGGAGTCGGGCCGGCGCGGCGATTCGTCGCGGAACCCGAGGGCGTCGACGACGGCGGGCGCGAGGGACTCGGCGTCGTGCAGGGGGGCGAGGTCGACCAGCCACACGCCGTCACGGAACGCCCGGCGTGCGTCGGCGGCGAGGCGCAGCGCGAGCCTGGTCTTGCCCACGCCGCCGGCGCCGGTCAGCGTCAGCATGCGGGTCTGGGTCATGAGCCGCCGCGCCTCGGCGAGCTCGTGACGGCGGCCGACAAAGCTCGACAGTTCGAGCGGCAGGTTGCCTTCGGTCCGTTTCGGCACCATGGTTCACAGTAACGTGCCAGGTCAAGCCGGGTACGGCCGCCCCTCGTCATGCTCCGGAGTTCGAAATCTACAACGTAAAGGCGCCGGGTTCGGCGCAGTACGCCGTACCCTTACCGGAAACCCGCACCGGCGCGGCGGCGGCCGGCACGAACGCCGACTGCCCCGGGCGCAGGGTGAGGCCCTCGCCCAGGCGGGTCTCGCCGTCGAGGCAGAGCACGATCCGCGGCACGCCGCCGGGCAGGGTGTGGGCGGCTTCGCCGGTCAGGTCGTAGCGGATGAGCGCGAACTCGGGGGCGGGCGGCCGGTAGTGGTGCTCGCCGGCGGTGTCGTGGCCGGGGTGGACGAGGTGCGGGGCGGCCGGCGTGAAGTCGACGACGCGCATGAGCTCGGGGACGTCGACGTGCTTGGTGGTGAGGCCGCACCGCAGCACGTTGTCGGAGTTGGCCATGATCTCCACCCCGATGCCGTCCAGATAGGCGTGGGGCACCCCGGCGCCGAGGTAGAGCGCCTGGCCGGGGAGCAGGTCGACGTGGTGCAGGAGGAGGGCGGCGACGATGCCGGGGTCGCCGGGGCAGGCGCGGGCGATGCCGGCGTAGGGGGCCAGTTCGTCGTCGCCGGTGCCGATGAGAGCGTGCTCGACCTGGTCGCGCAGCGGCCCGGACGCGTCGTCGAGCATCTGCGCGAACACGGTGCGCAGGGCGGTCCGCGGCTCGGCGGAGCGGAGGGTGCCGGTCCAGGAGCGCAGGTCCGGCAGGCACAGGCGGTCGAGGAGGTCGGCGGTGGCGGCGGGGTCACGGAACCCGCACAGGCCGTGGAAGGGAGTGATGGCGCAGACCATCTCGGGTTTGTGCGAGGTGTCCTTGTAGGTGCGGGTGGGGTCGTCGAGGGGGACGTCGCGGGCGTTCTCGTCGGCGAACCCGGCCTCGGCCTGTTCGGTGGTGGGGTGGACCTGGAGGGAGAGCGGCCGCTCGATGGCGAGGACCTTCAGCAGGTAGGGGAGCGCGGGCCCGAACCGGGCGGTGGAGCGTTCGCCGAGGGTGGCGGCGGGGTTTCGGGCGATGAGGTCGTTGAGCGGGATGCCGGCGACGGTCGAGGGGGCGCCGGGGTGGGCGCCCATCCAGAGTTCGGCCTGCGGCCGGCCGGTGGGTTCCGTCCCGAACAGCTCGGGCAGGGCGGTGACCGAGCCCCAGTCGTAGGGGCGGATGGTGGTGGCCAGGCGCATGGGCGCGTCGGTCGGTGGCAGGTCGGGGTGTGGCACGGCGTCGGCTCCAATCGTCGTCCATGGAGATTAGAACGCGACCGGCGGCGGTGGGTATTCGGGTGCCGTTCCGCCCGTTGGTTCGCCGCGTGCCCCCTGTCCAGGCGGGCACGCGGCGAACCAACGGGCGGGTCACTGGGCTGGTCACTGGGCGCGCGGCCCGAGCAGCACGGGCATGGTGCGGGTGCTGTTGCCGAGCAGGGTGTCCAGCGGGCGCAGCTCTTCCGCCGGTACGGCGGGCGCGATCTCCGGGAACGCGTCGAAGAGCGCCGACAGCGCCACTTCGGCCTCGAGGCGGGCCAGTGGCGCGCCGAGGCAGAAGTGCGGGCCGTGCCCGAAGGACAGGTGGGTGGCCGGCGGGTCGGTGAGGTCGAACAGGTGCGCGTCCTCGCCGTACTGGTCGGGGTCGCGTCCCGCGGAGGCGAAGCAGCCCAGTACAGGTTCCCCCGCGCGCACCCGTACGCCGTCGATCTCGACGTCGCGCCGGGCGTAGCGCATGGGGAAGTAGGCGATCGGCGAGTCCCAGCGCAGGGTCTCCTCCACGGCCGCGCTGTAGGGGCATTTGCCCGCGCGCAGCAGCTCGACCTGGTCGGGTACGTGGAGCAGGGCGCCGATGGCGTTGGTGATGAGGTTGACCGTGGTGACGTGGCCGGCGATGAACAGCAGCTCGATGGTGGCGAACAGCTCGTCGTTGGAGAGCCTGCCGCCGTCCTGCTCGCGCAGCGTGATGAGGTCGGTGATGAGGTCCTCGCCGGGGCTGTCGCGCCGCTCGTCGATGATCTGACCGAGCAGCACGTGCAGGGCCTGGCGCAGGTCGGGTGTGTCGTCGAGGCTGCCGCCGACCTGGGCGACGGCGTCGGTCAGCTCGTGGAGCTTCTCCTGGTGGGCGGCCGGGATGCCGATCATGTCCGAGATGACGTCGCGGGGCAGCGGGTAGGCGTACTCCTTGCGCATGTCGACCGGCCGGCCGGGCGGCATGGCGGCGAGCCGGTCGATGAGGGCGGCGGTGAGCTCCTCGATCCTCGGGCGCAGCCCTTTGAGCCGGCGGGGGGTGAAGGCGGGCGTCAGCGGGGCGCGTAGCCGGCGGTGTTCGTCTCCTTCCGCGTTGAGCAGCGAGGTGTCGGTGACGATGCGGGTGATGGCGGTGCCCGGCGGGGCGCTGTCGCGGTCTTTCCAGTAGCGCAGTTCCCTGGACAGGTCCGGGTGGGTCAGTACGGCCAGCAGCGTGGAGTAGCGGGTGGCGGCCCAGGTGTGCACGCCTTCGGCGTCTACCGGGACGAGCGGTCCCGCGGCGCGCAGCCTGTCGTCGTCGCCGTGCAGGTCGCTGGTGGCCGGGTCGAGGATGAAGCGGCTGTGGTCGGTCATGGGTCATCCCGTTCGTCGTGGGCCGACCGCGAGCGCGGTCACGTCGAAGCCGGGGTCCTGGTCGAGGTAGAGGTCGCGGACCAGCTCGCCGGCGGCGGGCGCGTTGCACAGTCCGTGGCCGGAGAAGCCGGTGGCGTACAGGAACGCCGGAGGCCCCGGCTGGTGGCCGATGAAGGCGGTGCGGTCGGGGCTCGCGTCGCGCAGGCCGGTGACGGCGGTGTGCAGCGTGAGTTCCGCGAGGCTCGGGTAGACCTCGGAGACCCGCCGGGCGACGTCGTGTCGCCAGGCCTCCCGGTCGGGCCCCGGGTAGCCCATGCCGATCAGCATGCGGTCGTCGCGGACCCGGATGAGCAGGCCTGTGGCGGCGTGCAGGGTGACCGGCACGTCGGGTGTGTCGGGCGGCAGCGGGTCGGTGGTGAGCAGTTCCTGCTCGATGGGTTCGGTGAGCGGCAGGTCGACGCCCGCGCAGCGGACGAGTGAGGCCGACCAGGCGCCGGCGGCGCAGATGATCGCGTCGGCGCCGATCTCGCCGCTGGCCGTGCGGAGGCGGCCGGCCTGCGCGTCGATGCCGGTGACCGGGCAGCCGGTACGCAGGACGGCGCCGGCCTTCTCGGCCGCCTGCGCGTAGGCGGTGACGATGGCCGTGGTGTCGGAGATGTAGGCCTGCGGCGAGTACGCGGCGGCCAGCAGCGGTGTGTCGCCGCCGACGAGCGGGTTGAGCTCGCGCGCCTCCTCGGCGGTGATGAGGCGGACGTCGACGCCGGCGGCGTGCTGGGCGGGCAGGTCGGCCTGGAAGGCGGACAGCTGTTCCGGCTCGGTGAACAGGACCAGGTAGCCGACCTGCCGCAGGGGCAGGTCGATGCCTGGCCGGTCCGGGAAGGCGTGGTAGGCCTGCAGGCTCCGTACTGCCAGCGCGGAGCTGACGGGGTTGCCGGCGAAGTAGGAGCGGACGACGTCGGCGGTGGCGCGGGAGGCGCCGGAGCCGAGGGTGCCGCGTTCGAGGAGGGTGACGTCGACGCCGGCTTCAGCCAGGTGGTAGGCGATTGACAGGCCGATCACGCCGCCGCCGACCACCACCACCCGGGAGCCGCCGTTCATGCCGGCTCCCGTACGACGCGCAGGCTCTCGCCGGCCTGCCAGGGGAACAGGTGCAGGTTCCAGCCGCCCAGGCAGTTGCAGTAGAGGGCCATGTGGGCCATGACGGAGATGAAGTCCTCGTGGCTGTCGAGGCGTTCGAGTCCTGACAGGAGGCGCTGGGTGAAGTCCCAGAGGGTGTCGAGGCCGCAGTAGCCGAGGAACTCGGCGGGGGTGGCGGCGAGTTGGCGGGTCATCTGGCGCAGCCACGGCATGGGCATGCCGTCGAGGGCGGCGCGGACGAGGCCGCCGTAGCAGCTGTAGCCGAGCGGGCGGGTCTCGCCGTTGACGAACAGGAGTGTGGTCAGGACGGTCTCGTAGCTGCCCGCGCCGGAGGGGATGCGGCCCTCGTGCAGGGCGACGAGCTCGCGTGGCGGGTCGAGCCAGATGCGTTCGGTCTCGGCGTGGACGTCTTTGACGAGTTCGTTGAGCTGCGGGTCGCCGATGGGCAGGCGGGGCAGGACGTGGCCGCTGTCCTGGCCGGCGCGGCGAACTTCGGCGATGACGGGCTCTTTGGTGGTGTAGACGGCGTTCCAGACGTCGCGGCCGGCCTGAATGAGGGCGTCGAGGTCCTCTTCTGCGACCTGGCCGACGGGGGTGGCGGTCATGGGTTCGGTGAGTTCGCCGTACTTGATGCCCAGGTGTTGCAGGCGGGAGCAGAACAGGGTGCCGTCGGGCACGGTGCGGCGGTCCACGCGGTATTCCGCGGGGGCGTGCAGCAGCGAGTGGACCGGGGCCACGTGGTAGAGGTGGTATCCCGCCACCAGGGCGTGTCCTTGCAGGCTGCGGTAGGGGAGCGCGTCCCACAGGCATTGGGCCAGGGCGGGGTTGCGCTCGTCGAGTTGGGCCGCCACGGTGATGCCGAGGCCGGGCCAGGTTATTTCCACACGCTTAGTCTCGTTCACAGTACGTCACTGTATCGTCGCATTTTGTGGCGATACAGGGCGTGGTCAGGGTATTTACCCGGACATGACCGCATCTGGGTGCTGCCCGAGCAGCGCCCCGCTTCGCGGGGTCTGCGACAGCCGCTCCCTGAAGTCCGCCACCTGCGGCCTGGAGCCGAAGGAGGCCGTCCACCGTGCGAGCCGGAACGCGCGCGGGCCCTCGCGGTGGAGGGTGAGCGCCGCAGCTCGCCGATGCACTCTTCGGCTGCCCGCCGGCTCATCAGGATGGCGACGTGGGCGAACACGCGGGCGGGCGACCCGCCCACCCCGCTCTCCTCCCGGACGGGTGGTCAGCCCTTGATGCCGGAGAGCAGGACGCCCCTGACGATCCAGCGCTGCGCGATGAGGAAGAGGGCGACCAAGGGCAGGATGGCCACGAGCGCGCCGGCGAACAGCGCGGGAAGGTTGACCGCCTGCTGGTTGAGGTTGGTGGACAGCGCCACCTGCACGGTCCAGTACTCCGGGTCCTGGCCGATGACCAGCGGCCACAGGAAGGCGTTCCAGTGCTCGATGAAGGACAGGATGCCGAGCGAGGCGAACAGGGCGCCGGAGTTCGGCAGCGCCAGGCGGGCGTACAGACCGAGGAAGCCCAGGCCGTCCACCCGGCCCGCGTCCTCCAGCTCGCGGGGGAAACGCAGGTAGAAGCCGCGGAACAGCAGGACGGCGAACGCGCTGAACAGGCCGGGGGCGATCAGCCCCCACAGGGTGTTCACCCCGCCCATCGAGCCGACCACGACGAACGTCGGGATGAACGTGGCCGCGCCCGGCACCATCATCGTGGCGATGATGAAGTAGAACACCGGCTTGGACGCCGCCACGGGGATGCGGGCCAGCGCATATCCGGCCATCGACGCCAGCAGCGTCGACAGGGGCGCCGAGATCGCGGCTATGAGCGTGGAGTTCCACAGGGCGTTGGCCAGCGGCACCGCCTCGTTGCCGAAGGCGTCGGCGAAGCCCTGGAAGCTGATCTCCTCCGGCCACCATTGCCAGTCGAGCGAGCCCAGCTCCCGCCTGGTCATGAGGGCATTGCGGATCAGCAGGTAGAACGGCAGCAGGAACGGCACCGCGAAGACGATGGCGGCCGCGTACGAGCCCAGATGCCGTTTCCTCATCGCCCCTCCTCCTCTCCGGTCCTGCCGAACCCGGCGAAGCGGCCCTGCAGCAGCGTGAACACCACGATCAGCGCGGTGACGATGAACGCGCCCGCGGATCCGGCGCCGTAGTTCTGCTCGCCGAGCGCCGTCTGGAACAGGTAGATCAGCGGTGTCCTGCCGTCGGCGCTCCCCAGCCCCGACAGGTTGGAGGCGAGGATGTTGTAGAACTCGTCGAACGCCTGGAACGCGTTGATGATCAGCAGCAGCGTCACGGCGACCGACGTGTTGCGCAGCATCGGCCAGGTGATGTGGCGGAACAGCTGCCATTCGGTGTGCGCGCCGTCCACCCGCGCCGCCTCGTACAGCTGGGCGGGGATCTGCTGGATGCCGGCCAGGAACAGGATCATGTAGAAGCCCGTCTGCAGCCACAGCCGGACCGTGACCAGCACGATCCAGTACAGCGGCGGGTCCACGGTCGCCACCCAGCCGATGGTGTCCTCGTAGCCGAGCAGGTAGGCCAGGCTGTTGGCCACGCCCGAGGGTGTGCCGCTGAACAGGCTCATCTTCCACACCAGCGCCCCGACCACGTACGAGACGGCCGTGGGGATGAAGAAGGTGGTCCTGAAGATCGCCCGCCCGCCGCGCAGGCGGTTGACCAGCACCGCCAGGCCGAGCGCCAGGGCGAACGTCACCGGGACGATGAACAGCGTGAACACCAGGATGGTGACCAGCGACCTGGTGAAAGCCGGGTCGCCCAGCAGCCGCCGGTAGTTGTCCAGGCCGTTCCACGAGCCGAGGCTGATGGTGCCGCGGGCGTCGTTGAAGCTGAGCAGCAGGCCCCAGCCGATGGCGACGTACTTGAACAGCAGCAGACCGGCCACCATCGGCAGGGTGAGCAGGAGGAACGCGCGCCAGGCCGGCCACCGGGAGGCCCACCGCGCGGGAGCGCGGTGCGGCCCGCCGGCGCGGGGGCGGGCGGGCGCGGCCGTCGTCATAGCGTGGGCACCTTGTCCAGGATGTCCTGGGACCGCTTGGCCGCCTCCGCCAGGGTCTTGGCCGGGTCGGCGTCCTTCTTGACGATGGCGGTGACGGCGTCGTCGTAGGGCTGGCGGACCTCGGGGGTCCACAGGGCGGGCTGCTTGACGCCGTGGGTGTTCGCGGCCTCCATCACCTTCTGCGCCTGGCCGGTGCGCAGCTTGTCCGCCGCGTTGGCGGCGCTGGTGCGCGGCGGGATGTGGAAGCCGTAGCCCAGGTTCCAGTCGGTCTGCGCGGCGGTGTTCTCCACCCACAACCAGCGCACGTACTTCTTGGCCGCCTCCAGGTGGGCGCTCTTCCCGTTGACGACCTGCACCCAGCCGCCCATGTTGACCACCTGACGGCCGCCGGGCCCGAACGCCGGCAGGGGGAAGGCGCCGAAGTCGTCGCCCAGTTCCGCCGTCATGCCGGGAACGGCCCACATGCCGACCCACTGCATGGCCGCCGCGCCGGTGATCAGCGCGCCCGGGTCCCACCAGTCGGTCGAGTAGCCCTGCAGGGTGACCTTGCTGTCGTGCAGGCCTTTGAGCGCGGTCAGCGCCTCGACCACCTTCGGGTCGTCGTAGACGATCTCGCGGTCCTCGACCAGCAGGTTGCCGTTCGACCAGGGCACCAGCATCCCCAGGTCGCCGATGCCGTCGTTGCCGACGAACAGGCCCTTCTGCTTGCCCGCGGTGAGCGTCTTGGCCGCCGCGGCGAACTCGGCGAAGGTCGTCGGCACCGCCACGCCGGCCTTCTGGAACAACGACGTGCGGTAGAACACCAGCATCGGGTCCACGACCATGGGCACCGCGTAGACCTTGCCGCCCCACGTGTACGGGGCCAGCACCTTCGCGTCGAAGTCGGACTTCTCCGCGCCGAGGACGTCGTCGAGCGGCGTGACCTGCTCGGCCTTGACCATGTCGGGGCTGACGTCGTTGACCTCGTAGATGTCGGGGCCGTCGGAGGTCAGGACGGCGGCCGTCCACTTGGTGCCGTAGTCGCCGGGGATCCAGGACACCTTGACCGCGATGTCGGGGTTGGCCTTGGTGAAGTCGGCGGCGTAGCGCAGGGCCGCCTGCTGCGTGCCCTCCTCGCCGTACTCGTGGTACCAGTGGTTCAAGGTGATCTTGGCGTTGCCCGCGGCGGGTGAGGTCTTGGTCTTGGCCAGCGGGTCGCCACCGCACGCGGAGACGGCGGCGCCGGCGACGAAGAGCACGGAGCCTTTGAGCAGTCCGCGGCGGCTGAGTGGTCTGTCCATCGGGGCCACCTCTCGTTGAGGGGGGTGAGATCGGTGCCGATGCGAGGTAACCGGTTACTTCTGACGTCGTGAGGCGGACGTTAGACGCGCCCGGCAGGTGCCGTCAATGTGCTGTTAACTTTTCGTTACAAAGCCGCTGGATCCGGTCTTGACGGGCCGTGGCAGATCTCCTAGCGTCCAGGGCGTTCGCCATGTAACCGGTTACCTGCCTGGAGGCCTGCCGTGAGACTGCCGCCTGCCGATCGGGCCGCCTCCGCACGCACCGGCCCCACCCGGGAGCCCGCCGCACCAGGGGGTGCCCGGTGAGCACGCCCGGCCGGGTCACCATCCGCGACGTGGCGCGGCGGGCCGGGGTGTCCGTGGCCACCGTCTCCCGGGTGCTGGCCGGCGGCTATCCCGTGCTGGCCGTCACCCGCAACAAGGTCTTGCGGGCCGTACGCGAGCTCGACTACGTCCCCAACGCCCACGCCAGGGCCCTGTCGGCGGCCCGCCCCGGCGCCATCGCGATCGTCGTCGACAGCGTCGCCATGCCCTACTACGCCTACATCGCCCAGGGCGTGGAGGAGCAGGCCGCGCGTGAGGGCCGGCTGTCGCTGATCTGCACCACCGGCGGCGACACCGGCCGCGAGCTGTCGATCGTGCAGCTCCTGCGCGAGCAGCGGGCCGAGGCCGTCATCCTGGTCGGCAGCGTGATCCTGGACGACGAATACCGCAAGCGGATGACCGAGTACGCGCACGCGCTGGCCGCCGCGGGCTCGCGCCTGGTGCTGTGCGGCCGCCCGCCGCTCGGGGAGGGCGTGCCGGCCCTGGTCGTCGGCTACGACAACACCGGCGGCGCCCACGCCGTGACCGCCCACCTGCTCTCGGCCGGCCACCGCAGGATCCTCTACCTCGGGCTGCGGCCCGGCCACACCACCTCCGACAGCCGGGTGGCCGGCTACCGCAGCGCGCTGGCCGAGCACGGCGTGCCCGCCGACCCGGCCCTGGAGGTGGAGGCGGAGTTCACGCGCGAGGCCGGGTACGACGCGATGAAACGCCGCCTGGCCGAAGGGCCGCCCGGCTTCACCGCCGTCTTCGCCGGCAACGACCTGGTGGCCTCGGGGGCGATCCAGGCGCTGGACGAGCACGGGCTGAGCGTGCCCGGCGACGTCTCGATCGTCGGTTACGACGACGTGCCCCCGGCCCAGGACCTGCGCCTGACGACCGTGCACCTGCCGCACGACGAGCTCGGCCGGGCCGCCGTACGCCTCGCGCTCGGCCGGATGGCCTCCAGCCCGCTGATCCTCGGCACGCACATCGTGGTGCGCGGCTCGGTCCGCCCGCTCGGCCCCCGATGACCCTCCCGGCGAACCCGCTCGCGGCCTTCGCGCTGCAGCCGCCGCTGCTGCCCGAACTGTTCCCGCCGGAGCTGCGCCGCCGGCTGTCGCTGGTGGCCCGGGTGCACGAGCGCGTCCTCGACCGTTTCGAGGGGCCGCTCGACGCCGACGTCCTGATCACCGGCTGGGGCTGCCCGCGCATCGACGCCGGCGTGCTGGACGCCGCGCCCCGGCTGCGCGCGGTCGTCCACGCGGCGGGCAGCGTGAAGGGTCATCTGACGGCGGAGGTGTTCGACCGGGGCATCGTCGTCTCCTCCGCGGCGCAGGCCAACGCGGTGCCGGTGGCCGACTTCACCTTGGCGATGCTGGTGCTGGCGGCCAAACAGGCGTTCACCCGCGCCCGCGCGTACGCCGCCGGAGGGTGGTCGGGCGACGCGCTGCCGGGCGTGGCCACGCCGGGGGAGCGCGGCGGGCTGACCGGGGCGGTCGTCGGCGTCGTCGGCGCCTCGCGGGTGGGCCGGCTGGTCATCGGACGGCTGCGCGCCCACGGCGCGGACATCCTGCTCAGCGACCCGTACGCGAGCCCTGAACAGGCCGCCGCGCTGGGCGCGAGCCTCGTCCCCCTCGACGAGCTGTGCCGGCGCGCGGACCTGCTGACGGTGCACGCCCCCGAGCTGCCGGAGACGCGCGGCCTGCTCGGCGACCGGCGGCTGTCGCTCCTGCGCGACGGGGCGGTGCTGGTCAACACCGCTCGCGGCGCCATCGTCGACACCGACGCGCTGGTACGCCACTGCGCGGGCGGCCGCATCGGCGCCGTCCTCGACGTGACCGACCCCGAGCCGCTGCCCCCGGGCCATCCGCTGCTCGCCCTGCCCAACGTCCTGGTGACCCCGCACATCAGCGGCGCGCGGGGACGGGAGCTGCGGCGGCTGGGGGAGTTCGCGGTGGCGGAGGTGGAGCGCCTGGTCCGCGGCCGCCCGCTCCGGGGCGCCGTCCGCCCCGCCGACCTGAACCGCATCGCCTGATGCCCGCTCACCCCGCTCCCGCGCCCGCGCTGCTGGTACGGCAGGCGCGGGAGGAGGCCGCAAGGGCGCGTACGGAACCGCTGCCCGCGCTGACCTTCGCCCTGTGGAGCCGCTACGCCGACACCGGCGACCGCCGTGCTTACGAGCGCGTCTACTTCGAACGGCGCCGCCGCCTGGCCGCCCTCATGCTGGTCGCGCACCTGGACGGCCGCCCCGACCCGGCGCTTGACGACCTGCTGTGGGCGGTGTGCGACGAGTACTCGTGGGTGCTGCCGGCCCACGAGCCGCAGGACCGTCCGGTCGGCACGTTCGTCGACCTGTTCGCCGCCGAGACCGGGCACACACTGGCGGAGGCGGTGGCCCTGCTCGGCGGGCGGCTCGACCCCCGCGTACGGGACCGGGCGCGCGAGGAGGTGGAGCGCAGGGTCCTGCGCCCCCTCCTGGCCGGAACGCCAGCCCTGTGGTGGGAGTCGGCCCGGCACAACTGGGCGGCCGTCTGCGCCGGCGCGGCCGGGATGGCTGCCCTCGCCCTGGACTACGAGCACCTGCCCGCCCTCCTGCCCCGCCTGGAACGCGCCCTGGCATCGTTCCTCGCGGGCGCGGGCCCGGACGGCGCCTGCCTGGAGGGACCCGACTACTGGTCCTACGGCTTCGGCTATTTCGTCTACTTCGCCGAGGCGCTGCGCGAGCGTACGGGCAGGGACCTGCTGGACGACCCCCACGTCCGCGAGATGGCCGCCTATCCCGCCAGGATCGACCTCGGCGACGGCGTGCGCCCGGCCTTCGCCGACTCCTCCGGCACGGGCGCCTACCCGGCGGGCCTGCTGGACCGCCTGGCGCAGCGCCTGGGCGTGCGCGTGCCGCCGCGGCGGGAGCCGTCGTTCCACGACGATCACTGCTACCGCTGGGCGCACCTGAGCCGCACCCTGTGGTGGACGGCGCCCACGCCGCCGGCGCCGCCTGCCCCGCTCGCTCCGCACGACCGCCTGCCGGACGCCGCGATCGTGGTCGCCAGGGCGGACGGTACGGCCTTCGCCGCCAAAGGCGGTCACAACGACGAGCCGCACAACCATCTCGACCTGGGCCACTTCGTCCTGCACGCCCACGGCGAGACGGTGCTGGACGACCTGGGCGCCCCCGAGTACACCCGCGACTACTTCGGCCCCGGCCGCTACGCGGTGGCGCAGGCCTCGGCGGAGTGGCACTCGGTCCCGATCATCGGGGGCGCCGCGCAACGCCCCGGCCGCGACCGCCGCGCCGAGACCGTCCGGTACGCGGCCGGCCCCGACACCGTGGAGTGGACGCTGGACCTGACCGCCGCCTACGACGCGCCCCGGCTCGTCCGCTTCACCCGCGCCTTCGCCTGGTGGCCGGCCCGGCTGGAGCTCACCGACACCTTCGACGTCACGGGAGGCGAATGCCCGGTGACGGAGTCGTTCGTCTCCCGCGTGCGCCCCGAGGTGCGCCGCGGCTCGGTCCGCTGGGGGCCGGTCGCGCTGCGGGTCCCGCCCCCGTGGCGCGTCACGGCCGAGGACCTGGAGGCGCGCGGCCACGACGGCGTTCCCGAGACCGTGCACCGCGTACGCCTGAGCGCCGCCGTGCCGTCCGGCCCGCATACCTTCGTCTTCACCGTGGATTGACGGTCGCGGACGCAAGCGCACAAATTTGTGCCTCGATATGTTGATATATGCCCAGCAATAGGGAATACTCTGATCCAGAAGTCCAGCAGAGGGCTTCGACCCACGCATTATCCGTGGCGTGCCTCTGCCTGGGCTTTTTGTCGTGCAGGGGCAGCCATGAACTGAGCTTTGGGAGCATCAGATGGCCGTCCTGGAGATCGCACTCGAAGAGATGACCGCCGAGCAGCTGCTCACCGAGATGAACCGGCCCGAGACGCCGGAGCTGCGGAAGGTACGGATCCGTGAGCGGGTCGTGGCCATGTACGACGCTCTGGTGGGCGAGGTCACCCGCCGCTACCGCTACCGCGGCGAGCCGATGGAGGACCTGCGCCAGGCCGCGTACGTGGGCCTGATGAAGGCCATCAACGGATTCGACCCCACCCTGGGGCACGACTTCCGCGGCTATGCGATGATCACGATGGTCGGCGAGGTCAAGCGGCACTTCCGCGACCGCACCTGGGCCATCCGGGTGCCGCGCGTCTACCAGGAGCGCCGCCTGGAGCTGAACAAGGTGACCAGCGAGCTCACCCAGACCTTCGGCCGCGCCCCCACGGTCGCCGAACTGGCCGGCAAGATGGGCATCTCCGAGGAGGACGTGCTGCTCGCCCTGGACGCCTCCGCCGCGTACAGCACCCTGTCGCTGGACGCGCCCGTCGGCGGCGAGGACGACGCGGCCGACCTCGGGGACTTCCTGCCCGCGCAGGACGACTCGCTCGACAACATGCTCGGCAAGCACGCGATCAAGCCGCTCATCGACGCGCTGCCCGAGCGGGAGCGCACGATCCTGCTCATGCGCTTCTACGGCAACATGACCCAGTCGGAGATCGCCACGGAGTTCGGCATCTCGCAGATGCACGTCTCCCGCATCCTGCGCGCCGTGCTGACCAAGCTCCGCACCGCCCTGCAGGACTGACCCGACCAGACCTGGCCCGACCAGACCTGGCCCGACCAGATTTGGCCCGACCAGACCGGACCGCCCTGACGCCGCCCGGATCCCGGCCGTACGTGCCGGATCCGGGCGGCGTCACATTGCGGCGACGGCCCGGCTCTCGCCGGGGGAGTCCAGGTGGAAGGCCGCCGTGCGACCGGCCGCCGACACCTCGTACGCGCCGAGGAACCCGGTGAAGCGCACCCGCCCCTCCGCGTCGGTGCGCAAGGTGGTGGGCGGGAACCACCAGTCGCCCTTGATGAGCGCCCGCGCCGCCTCGTACGACGGCTTGGGGCTGCCGTCGGCGCGGACGAACCCGCCGGGCGCGCCGAGCCAGCCGCCGTCGGCCATCCCCCAGTACGTCATCGCCTCAACCGACGGATGCGACAGCAGCGTCCGGTAGTGACGGACGATCTCGCCGGCCTGGCGCTCCTCGCCGTCGGGAGTGCTCGGCCAGGACGCCACCTGGTAGTCGTTCAGGTCGGTGATGTGCCCCGGCATGAGCTCGCCGGACAGGATGGTGGTCTCGGTGAAGTGCAGGGGCAGGCCGTACCGCGAGAAACGGTCGAGTACGGCGAGCGTCCTCTCCTCACCCCAGTAGCCCTGGTGCATGTGGCTCTGCAGGCCCAGCGCGTCGATGCGCACGCCCGCTTCGAGCAGGCCCTCGATGAGGCACTCGTACGCCGCCGACATGTCGAAGTCGTTGAGCAGCAGCGTGGCATGCGGGTCGGCCTCGCGGGCGGCGTCGAAGACCATCCTGACCATCGGGATGCGCCCGATCTCGCGGCACAGGCGGGTGATCCCGTTGTCGTACTTGTCGAAGATCGGCATGATGACGACCTCGTTGATGACATCCCACATGTCGATAAGTTCGGAAAAATCGCTTACCTCGCGCCGGATCCGGTCCACCTGCGCGCGGGCGATCTCCTCGTTCGGCAGGTCCATCAGCCAGTCGGCCGTCACCGTGTGCCACACCAGCGGATGGCCCTTGACCGGGCGTCCCCGCTCGCGGAACCACGTCGCCGCCTTCCGCAGCCGCGCGGTCCCGGCCTGCCCGCGTACCTGCTCGAACTGCCCCCAGTAGAACGGCAGCGTGACGAAGTTGAACAACCCGAGCCAGTGCCCGGCCAGCCGCTCGGCCCTGGCGGCGGCCTCGCCCGTCAGCTCGCCGTTGGCGAAGGGCACGAGGTCGAACCCCGTGCAGCCGAACAGAAACCGGTGGTCGCGCTGGGAGACCAGCACATCCCGATCCGGCAGCGGAACGCCGTCCAGGGTGACAGTGATCGTGGCATTCGCAGTACGGTTCTTCCTGATCGAGGCGTCCAGATTCGTCAGGGCCACGGCAACCCCTCACCATGCCGAAACTTTCGGGAAAGTTATCGCCGCACAACGACCGACATAGACAGTGAACTCGGGCGTCGCGCGCCGACCGGACCTGCAACATAGCAGTTGGAGACGCTCTTGACAGCCTTCTGCGAACCCGCTTATGTTGCCGCAATATTAAGCGGTTTTCCTTGAAAGTTTCGGCTT
The DNA here is from genome assembly GCF_009908215.1 of Nonomuraea sp. K271. Lineage (NCBI taxonomy): Bacteria > Bacillati > Actinomycetota > Actinomycetes > Streptosporangiales > Streptosporangiaceae > Nonomuraea > Nonomuraea sp. K271. The sequence continues at coordinate 51,568 of NZ_JAAAHR010000005.1, forward strand.
CACATACCGCAATCCGCGTGGGATGTTGCCGTTATAAGCCCCGAAGGGATGGCATGACGGGCCACGGACCGATCGACACGCGCCCCACGCCGGACGGCAGCACGCGGTGGCGGGACCCAGGGCTGTCCCCCGGCGAGCGAGCCGAGGCCCTCATCCCGCTCATGACGCTGGAGGAGAAGGTCGCCCAGCTGGTGGGGGTGTGGGTCGGCGCCGACGCCTCGGGGGAGGGCGTCGCCCCGCACCAGACCGAGATGGCCGGCGGCGCCGAGTGGAGCACCGTCATCCGGCACGGGCTCGGCCAGCTGACCAGGCCGTACGGCACCGCGCCCGTCGACCCCGCCGCCGGCGCCCGGTCGCTGGCCGCCTCCCAGGCCGAGATCGTCGCGACCAGCCGCTTCGGCATCCCCGCCCAGGTGCACGAGGAGTGCCTGACGGGGTTCGCCGCCTGGCGGGCGACCGTCTACCCGGCGCCGCTGAGCTGGGGCGCGGCGTTCGACCCAGGGCTGGTCGAGGAGATGGCCGGGCGGATCGGCCGTTCCCTGCGCGCCGCCGGCGTGCACCAGGGCCTGGCCCCGGTGCTCGACGTGACCCGCGACTACCGCTGGGGCCGCACCGAGGAGACGATCAGCGAGGACCCCTACCTCGTCGGCACCATCGGCGCGGCCTACGTGCGCGGGGTGGAGGGCGCCGGCGTCGTCGCCACGCTCAAGCACTTCGCCGGCTACTCCGCCTCGCGCGGCGGCCGCAACCTCGCCCCCGTGCCGATGGGCCGCAGGGAACTGGCCGACGTCGTCCTGCCGCCGTTCGAGATGGCGCTGCGCCTGGGCGGCGCCCGCTCGGTGATGAACTCCTACGCCGAGATCGACGGCGTGCCCGTGGCCGCCGACGACGGCCTGCTGAGCGGGCTGCTGCGCGACGAGTGGGGCTTCACAGGCACGGTGGTCGCCGACTACTTCGCGATCCGGTTCCTGCAGAAACTGCACGCCGTGGCCGCCGACGGCGCCGAGGCGGCCGGGCTCGCCCTGCGCGCCGGCATCGACGTCGAACTGCCCACCGTCGACACCTTCGGCGAACCGCTGATCGAGGCGGTGAAGGCGGGAGCGGTCGACGAGAAGCTCGTCGACCGCGCGCTTCGCAGGGTGCTGACACAGAAGGCCGAGCTCGGCCTGCTCGACGAAGGCTGGCAGTGCATTCCCGAAGGCCTGTCCAAGAGCCTGCCCGGGACCTCGCCCGACGGCTCTTCCGGCGGCTCTTCCGGCGGGTCCTCCGGCGGCGCCGATCGGCTGCGCCTCGACGACGCCGAGAGCCAGGACATCGCCCTGCGGCTGGCCCGCGAATCGGTGGTGCTTCTGCGCAACACCGCGGACATCCTGCCGCTGGCCCCCGGCCGGCGGGTCACCCTCGTGGGGCCGGTCGCCGACGACCCGATGGCGATGCTCGGCTGCTACGCCTTCCCCGCGCATGTCGGCGCCCACCCCGAGCACGGGCTCGGCCTGGAGATCCCCTCACTGCGCGAGGCGCTCGGCGCGCTGGTCCCCGGGCTCACTTACGTGCCCGGCTGCGACATCACCGGCGACGACACCTCCGGCATCGAGGCCGCGGCCGCCGCGGCCGCCGCCGGCGACGTGTGCGTGCTGGCCGTCGGCGACCGGGCCGGGCTGTTCGGCCGTGGCACCTCCGGCGAGGGCTGCGACGCCACCGACCTGCGTCTGCCGGGCGTGCAGTCCGAGCTGGTCAGGGCCGTGCTGGCCACCGGCACCCCCGTGGTGCTCGTGCTGCTGGCCGGGCGGCCGTATGCGCTGGGTGAGGAGGTCGACGCCGCCGCCGCCATCGTGTACGCCTTCTTCCCCGGCCAGCGCGGCGGCCAGGCCCTGGCCGAGGTGCTCACCGGCGCGGTGAACCCGTCGGGACGGCTGCCCGTCAGCGTGCCGCGCGACGCGGGCGGACTGCCGGCCACATATCTGTCCCCGTGGCTGGGCCGGCGCTCCCAGGTGTCGTCCGTCGACCCGACCCCCGCCTTCCCGTTCGGGCACGGGCTGGGCTACACCACGTTCGACTGGAGCGACGTGACAGGGCCCGGAGAGCCGGGCGAGCGCGCGGACTGGCCGGTCGACGGCGAGGTGAGCGTCGCCGTCACCGTCCGCAACGCCGGCACCCGGCCCGGCACCGAGGTCGTCCAGCTCTACCTGCACGACCCGGTCGCTCAGACCACGCGGCCGGTGGTCCGCCTGGTCGGCTACGCCCGCGTCCCGCTGGAGCCGGGCGAGGCCGCCCGCGTGACGTTCGACGTGCCGGCCGACCTCACCTCGTTCACCGGCGTGCGCGGCCGGCGCATCGTCGAGCCGGGCGAGGTCGAGCTGCGCTTCGCGCGGTCGAGCGCCGACGCGGCCGGGGCCGTGCCGCTGCGCGTGACCGGCGACGTACGCGAAGTGGGCCACGAGCGACGGATGCGGCCACGGGCGCGGATCGAGCGCATCGCACCGGAGGACAGAGGATGAGCACCACCCCCACGACCATGAACCCCCCACCGGACACCCTCGAAACCGGGCCGTCCACGCGCCGCCGCAGACGGCGTCCCGCCGGCGCCTCCGCCTGGAGTGCGGCGTTCCGCCGCAACTGGCAGCTCTATTCGCTGGCCATCCTGCCGCTGCTGTTCTTCGCCGTCTTCCGGTACGCTCCCATGATCGGCAACGTGATCGCGTTCCGGAAGTTCGAGCCCGGCGGCAGCGTGCTGGGCGAGGAATGGGTCGGCCTGCGCTACGTGAAGTTGTTCCTGAACGACCCCACGTTCTGGAACGTCTTCACCAACACCGCGATCCTCGGAGGGCTGACCCTGCTGTTCTGCTTCCCGCTGCCGATCGTGCTGGCGCTGCTGCTCAACGAGATCCGCAACCGCGGCCTGAAGAGGTTCCTGCAGTCGGTCTCCTACCTGCCGCACTTCCTGTCGATCGTGGTCGTGGCCGGCATCGTCATGCAGACGCTCTCCATCGACGGTCCGGTCAACCAGATCGTCCGGGCCTTCGGCGACGACCCCGTCGCGTTCATGCAGAAACCCGAGTGGTTCCGCACGATCTACATCTCGTCGGAGATCTGGCAGACCGTCGGCTGGGGCACGATCCTCTACCTCGCCGCCCTCACCACCATCGACGAGCAGCTCTACGAGGCGGCCAGGATCGACGGCGCCGGACGGTGGCGGCAGATCTGGCACGTCACGCTCCCCGGCATCCGGCCGACGGCGGTCACTTTGCTGATCCTCAACATCGGCACGTTCATGGCCGTCGGCTTCGAGAAGGTGCTGCTGCTCTACAACCCCCTGACGTATCCGACCGCCGACGTGATCTCCACCTACCTGTACCGGATGGGCGTGGAGTCCAGCAACTTCAGCTACGCCGCCGCGATCGGCCTGTTCGAGGCCATCATCGGGCTGACCCTGATCCTGTCGGCGAACCTGATCTCCCGCCGAGCAGTAGGGACGAGCCTGTGGTGACACTCGCCAAGAGCCGGGGCTACCGCGCCTTCCAGGTCGTCAACGCCGTCGTCCTGACCGGCGTGGTCATCCTGACGCTCTATCCGTTCGTCAACATCATCGCCCGTTCCTTCAGCGAGGAACGCTACATCCTGTCGGGCGAGGTCAACCTCATCCCGCGCGGGTTCAACCTGACGACGTACCAGATCGTGGTCGCGGACCCGATGTTCTGGACGAACTACCGCAACACCGTGGTCTACACCGTCGTCGCCACCGCGATCGCGATGGTGCTGACCACCTGCTACGCGTACGTGCTGTCCAAGAGGCACCTCAAGGGCAGGACGTTCCTCATCTGGGTCGCCGTCTTCACGATGTTCTTCAACGGCGGACTCATCCCCAACTACGTGCTGGTCAACAGCCTCGGGCTGACGAACTCCCTCTGGGCCATCGTCCTGCCCAACGCGATCAGCGTCTTCAACCTGCTGGTGATGAAGGCGTTCTTCGAGAACCTGCCGAGCGACCTGGAAGAGGCCGCCGCCATCGACGGGCTCAACACCTACGGCATCCTGGGGCGGATCGTGCTGCCGCTGTCGAAGGCGGTGATCGCCACGATGGTGCTGTTCTACGCGGTCTCGTTCTGGAACTCGTGGTTCTCGGCGTTCCTCTACCTCAACAGGACGGAGTTGTTCCCGGTCACCGTCTATCTGCGCAACATCATCGCGGGCGCCACCGGCGCCGAGAACGCCGGCGCGGGAGCGGCGGATCTCACGCAGGTCGCGGCCAACATCCAGTCGGTGACGATCATGCTCACCGTGCTGCCCATCCTCGCGGTCTACCCCTTCGTCCAGCGGTACTTCGTCTCCGGAGTCATGCTCGGCGCGGTGAAGGGTTAGCCTCCTCACGCCTCCACAACCCCCCGGACACGGCAAAGGAACCCCAATGCGCGAACTTTCACGGCGTCAGGCGATCATCGGCTTGGGTGCGTTCACCCTCGTCCTCGCCGGCTGCGGCGAGGACGAAGCCCCGAAGCAGGCTGCCCAGACCGCGAACAAGGCGGGCGCGATGGCCAACTACGGTGTCAACCAGCAGTTCAAGGCAACCGAACCGCTGTCGTTCGACGTGCTCTACAACAACCACCCGTTCTACCCGCTGAAGGACGACTGGCTGTTCTGGGAAGAGCTGACCAAGCGCACGAACGTGACGCTCAAGCCGGTCGCGGTGCCACTGAGCGACTACGAGAAGAAGCGCAGCTTAATGATCGGCGCAGGGGACGCCCCGCTCGTCATCCCGAAGACGTACCACCCGCAGGAGGAGGCCTTCGTGGCCTCCGGCGCGGTCCTGCCGGTCAGCGAGTACTTCGACCTGATGCCGAACCTCAAGGACAAGGTCGCCAAGTGGAAGATGGAGCCGGAGCTCGACACGCTCCGGCAGGCCGACGGCCGCATCTACCTGCTGCCCGGCATGCACGAGAACGTCTGGGTCGACTACACCCTCGCGATGCGCATGGACATCCTGGAGGAGCTCGACCTGGAGGTCCCGAAGACCTGGGACGAGCTCTACACCGTGCTCAAGGCCATGAAGGCCAAATATCCTGACCTCTACCCCATGACCGACCGGTTCGGCATCCCCACCCCCGGCGGCAACCTGCTCAAGCTCGTCGCCCAGGCCTACGGCACCAAGGGCGGCTGGGAGTACCAGCACGCCTTCTGGGACGCCACCGCCGGCAAGTTCGTCTACACCGGAGCCATGCCGCAGTACAAGCAGATGATCGAATATCTGCACAAGCTGGTGAAGGAGAAGCTGCTCGACCCCGAAGCCTTCACCCAGCAGGACGAGCAGGCCGACCAGAAGCTCATCTCCGGCAAGTCGTTCGTCATCAGCTGCAACGCGCAGACCCTCGTCAACGAGTTCCGCGGCGCGCTCACCAAGGCCAACCCCGACGCCAAGATCGCCAAGATCCCCGTCCCCATGGGCCCCGTCGGCGACTACAAGATCGGCACCCGGCTCGAGAACGGCGTCATGATCTCCAAGAAGGCGCTGGAGCACAAGAACTTCGTCGCCATCATGCAGTTCGTCGACTGGCTCTGGTACTCCGACCAGGGCCTGGAGTTCTGCAAGTGGGGCGTCGAAGGCACGACGTTCACCAAGGACGCCTCCGGCGGCTACAAGCTGGCCGACGACGTCGACTTCGTCGGGCTCAACCCCGACGCGTCCAAGCACCTGCAGAAGGATTTCGGCTTCCAGAACGGCGTGTTCTCCTACGGCGGCACCACCAAGCTGCTGGAGTCCACCTTCTCCGAGGAGGAGCTGGAGTTCCAGAAGGTGATGAACGCCAGGAAGGCCTGGCCGGTCGACCCGCCCCACCCGTTCAACGAGGAGGAGCGCGAGCAGGCCACGCTGTGGGAGACACCGCTCAAGGACTTCGTCACCCAGCAGACGCTCAAGTTCATCCTCGGCGAGCGCGACCTCAGCGAGTGGGACGCCTACGTCAAGGAACTGGAGGGCAATAACATGGCCTCCTACATCAACCTGGTCAACACCGCCTACGACCGGTTCAAGAAGGAACACGGCTGAGTGGAGGGCCCTCGATGAGCGACGCGACCGGGGGGCGGTTCGGCACCGGGCCGCTCTCGCGCGTCGCCGCGCTGGTCTACACCCTGCTGGTCGTCGAGCTGCTGTTCCTGCTCACGGCCGCGCCGGGGCTGGCGGCGCTCGTCCTGCTCGACCGCGACGCCGGCAACCTCCCACTGGCCGCGCTGTGCGCGCTGCCCGCGGGCCCGGCGCTGTCGGCCGCCCTCTACGCGCTGCGTCACCGGCGCTCCGACCTGACGGACCTGCGTCCCGCGGCGGTGTTCTGGCGGGGCTACCGGGGCAACGTCGCGGGGGTCCTGAAGATCTGGGCGCCGTGGCTGGCGGGGCTGACCATCGTCGGGACGAACCTGGCGAACTACTCGGCCGCCGGCGTTCCCGGCTGGTGGGCGGTGCTGCTCGTCGCCGTCGCCGTGGCGGCGGCGCTCTGGGCCGCCGCCGCGCTGGTCATCACCTCGCTGTTCGAGTTCCGGGCGGCCGACGTCGCCCGGCTGGCGTCCTACTCGCTCGTACGTTTCCCCGGCGTCACCGTGAGCAACCTCTGCCTCCTCGTGGTGGCGGCGGGCCTCACGACGGTCGCCACCGAGGCGGCGCTGACCCTCCTCGCCGCGGTGTTCGTGGCGGCGCTGCTGCGCAACAGCCGCCCGATGATCGACGAGATCAGGGAGAGGTTCACCGCCTGACCGCCAGCGGCGCGTCACGGGATGCGCCGGCCCCGGGCGTCGGGCACTCCCGACTTACGGAAGAAATAGGCGTTGACCTGGTCGCGCCACTCCTCCGCACAGCGCAGCTGCTCGTCGAGCAGCTCCTTCACCCGGGCGTGCAGCGCCGGATCCCCGGGATCGGCCCGCTCCCAGAGCCGCCGGCTCCCGGCCACCTCCTCGACCCCCGCGAAGTGGGTGTCATAGATGTGCTGGATGACCGTGGCGCCGTCGTGCAGCACGTGCCCGTACGGGACGTGGTGGAAGAACAGCAGCAGCTCGTCGGGGCAGGTGCCGAGCGACTCGTAGACCTCGGACCACGGCTGCGGGTACTGACCGGTGAACCCGGTGCCGGAGGCGCGGGTGCGGTCGACGCCGACGCCGTCGCGGTCCGCGAAATGGTACGTGCCCCACGGCGTGTATTCGTAGCCGTCCACGTCGGGGCCGTAGTGGTGACCGGGACGGACCATGAACCCGACGCCCAGCGGCGCGGTGTACCGCTCGTACGTGCGCCACGAACCGTCCATCATCGCGTGCAGCGTGCTCCGCAGCGGACCCGGGTCGCCGCCCGCCGCCGGCGCGAACGTCAGGTCGATCCATTCGTCGAGGAGAGCGGCGGGCTCCAGCCGCGGGTCCCAGGCCAGGCGGCCGAAGGCGTACAGGTTCGCCTGGGCGAGCGGATGGCCCGTCCAGTAGAAGTCGTCGCCGACGTTCGACACCGCGACCAGGCCGCCGCCGTCGCCCGACGCGCCGGTGGCGACGTCGGCCACGGTGCGCCCGTCCGCGCCCCACGGCCCGAACCCGAGCACCTCCTTCCACATCGGCGCCAGATAGCACACATGCCGCTGCTGGCCGGTGTACTCCTGCGTCACCTGCAGCTCCACCGCCAGCCGGGTGGACGGCATGGCCGCGATCACCGGCGACACCGGCTCGCGCGTCTGGAAGTCCATCGGGCCGTGCTTCACCTGGAGGATCGCGTTGTCCCTGAACCGCCCGTCGAGCGGCGCGAAATGGTCGTAGGCCGCGCGGGCGCGATCGGTCGAGCGGTCACGCCAGTCCTGCCGGTGGTTGTAGACGAAGGCCCGCCAGTGCACCACCCCGCCGAACGGGGCCAGGGCGTCGGCGAGCGTGTTCGCGCCGTCGGCGTGGCTGCGCCCGTACGCGAACGGGCCCGGCTGCCCTTCCGAGTCGGCCTTGACGACGTAGCCGCCGAAGTCGGGGATGGCCGCGTACACTTGCTCGGTCGTGCGCGCCCACCACTCGCGCACCCGCTCGTCGAGCGGGTCGGCGGTGGGCAACCCGCCGAGCCTGATCGGCGAGGCGAAGCTGACCGACAGATGCACCCGGATCCCGTACGGGCGCACCTCGTCCGCGATGGCGGCCACGTCGCCGAGACGGTCGGTCAGCAGGCGGGACTCGGTGGCGTGCACGTTGACGTTGTTCACCGTGATGGCGTTCACCCCGGTCGCGGCCAGCAGCCGCGCATAGGCCCGCACCCTGGCCGGGTCGCCGCGGGGGCCGCCGTCCCGCCAGAAGATCGACCCGCCGGAATAGCCGCGCTCGACCTGGCCCATCACCGGATGCACGTCGATGTTGTCCCAGTGGTCGAGCATCCGCCGGCGGGCGGCGGGCCGGTGCCGCTCGGCGGGGCGCTCCCCGGTGAACGCCTCCTCGCCCAGCCTGACCACGTGGAACAACCCGTAGAGCAGGCCGGCGGAGTCGTCGGCCAGCACCACCGTGACGCCGTCGCGGCGGGCGAGCAGGTAACCCTCCTCGCCGACGGCGGACCCGCCCTGCCCGGCCAGCAACTCCCGCGCGGCGGGCGCCTGGCCGGCCGCCGCCGACAGGGCGAGCACGAGGTCGGGGGATCCCGTCCCATCCTGCTCCAGGGCGCCGCCGTGCCGGGCGCACGCCTGCTCGGCCTCCGCTCGTACGGTGCCGGTGAGGGGCCCGTCGCCGAGCACGAGGACGCGGCGCGCGCCGATCGCGCGGAACACGCCGGGGGGAAGCCATGCGGGATGGACGCCGGTCAGGTCGGGAATGCTCACGTGTTCCTCGGTCGGCTCGATGATGGTTGATCCATCATGAATCTACTGAAAACAGATCACGTAGGACCCCGCCCGATCAGAACCCCGCCGGCAACCGCGTGCGCGGAGCCCGCAGAAGCCCTGTCTGGCCAGCAGATCCCGCAGCACCTTCGTCACCTCCGCCGGGGCCTCATCCGCCATGAAATGCCCGCACGACACCGTCTCGTCACCAGGTCCGGCGCCCACGCCCGCCACCGGCCGGCGGTGTCGAAGCCGAGCGCGGCACCCCCAGTCCTGCTGCAGCACGGTCACCGGCATCCGCAGCCGGTTGCCCGCCCGCCGGTCGGCGGGGTCGTGCTCGACGCCGACGGTGGCCGAGGCGCCGTGCATGACGTTCTGGCCCTGTACCGCACGCCGCGACCGCCTCCGGTCAGAGAATCTGGCCCGAGGCGAAGGCATGGCTGCGGCGCACCAGCTCCCACACCGTCTCCAGTTCTCCGCCGTCGCGCGGGCCGTACACCATGATCAGGGTCGGCGGGCAGCGGCCCTCGGCCACCAGCGGGTGGAACTCGCCCCAGCCCTGCGCCAGGGCCTCGGCTGCGTCACGCTCGGGCAGCAGCAGGTGCAGGCTCCCGTCGAACGGCCCGTGCAGGTGGGCGAACTCGGTGCTGTCACGCACGAACGCCGTGGCCGGCCCGAGCGCGTGCTCGGGGTCGAGATGCAGCGCGCGTGTCTCCGGCAGGGAGACGACGCTGGCGCCGGTGCGTACGTGGCCGAGCCCGGCCATCCGCCGCCACAGTTCCTCCTGCAACTCCACCGGCGCGATCTGGTCGAGCTGCTGGTGCGGGATCTCGGGGTGGGTGGCGGGACGTTCACCGCACCGCTCCCGCAGTGCGTACGGAAGGGATATCTCTGTCTCTTGAGTTCTCACACTGAGTAATCATACATATGCGTAATGTAGCGACATGTGGGTGCGGTTCCCCCGGCAGGTCACGCCGTGATGCCCGACCCCGTCAGGTAGTGCTGCACCACCGGGCCGATCTCCCGCACCAGGGTCTCGGTGTCGGCCTCCACCATGGGCGGAAACCGCAGGACGTAACGGGTGAGCGCCAGCCCCAGGAGTTGTGCGCTGACCAGCCCCGCCCGGTGCTCCGCGTCGTCGGCTCCCGTCAGCCGGGCCACCTGTGAGGCGATCTGACCGGCGAACACCTCCCGCATGCGCTCGGCGGCCATGCGGTTCGTGCTGGCGGAACGGAGCAGCAGGACCAGCGCGTCGTCGGACAGATCGCCCTCCCATCGCGCCAGGAAATGGCGTACGAGCAGCTCGCCCAGCCGGTCGAGCGGTGGCGGCTGCCCGGTCTGGTCGAGTCGCAGATCGACGTCGACGGCGGCGTTGAAAAGCCCGGCCTTGCTCCCGTAGTAGCGCATGACCATCGACGGGTCGACGCCCACCCGCTCGGCGACCGCCCTGATCGTCATGCCCTCGAAGCCCCGCTCGACGAGGAGCCTCCTGGCGGCCGAGAGGATGGAGGCCCGGGTGGCGGCCGACCGCTCGGTGAAAGCCATGACAACAAGTGTAGGCCAACACGTGTGCGCTTCTCTCCCGTGATCACCAGCCGCACCCACGGGGGGTCCCGCGCCGGACCCACCGAACCCGCGGTGAAACTTTCACCGCGGGAAGCCGCAGGTCGGCGAGCGTACTTGCGAAGGCCTGTTGACGGTGGCCCACGAGCGTGCGATCAAAGCTCGAACAGCGACGACCGGCCTGCGATTAAGGCGGACCTCCCAACGAACTCAGCGGCCCCGGCGCGTCACTCCCGTCGGGAAAGCGCTTACCGCAAAGGAGAAACGACCTTGAACCGAACCCCTCGCTCCAGGCGATGGCGCCGGCTCCCCGCGACCCTCGCCGCCATGCTGACGGCCATGCTCACGGCCATGCTCACGGCCATGCTCACGGCCATCGTGGGCGCCATCGCCGTGACACCGCTCCCCGCGCAGGGAGCCACCGTCGACACCAGCGCCTGGTACGTCCTGGTCAACCGGCACAGCGGCAAGGCCCTCGACCTGTACGACTTCGCGACCGCCGACGGCGCGCCGATCGTCCAGTGGGCCCGCAACGACGGCGACCAGCAGCAGTGGCAGTTCGTCAGCTCCGGCGACGGCTACTACCGGCTCAGGTCGCGCCACAGCGGCAAGGTGCTGGACGTCTACGAATGGTCGACGGCCGGCGGCGCGGAGATCGTGCAGTGGGCGGACCTGAACGCCGCCAACCAGCAGTTCCGCCTGGCCGACTCCGACGGCGGCCACGTACGGCTGATCAACCGCAACAGCGGCATGGCCCTGGAGGTGTGGGAGTGGGGCACCGGCGACGGCGCCAGGATCTCCCAGTGGGACGACCTCGGGGGCGCCAACCAGCAGTGGCGGCTCGTCAAGATGGGCGGCGGCGACGGGGGCGGAGGCGACGGCGAGTGGCCCTCCGACACCGGCAGCGTGCACATCACCGAGACCCGTGACGTCGGCACGTTCTTCGACGGCGGCATGAAGCGCTACTACGGCATCGGCGACGGCGGCCAGGGCGAGAGCCAGGACCCGATGTTCGTGGTGGGCAACGGCGGCACCATCCAGAACGTCATCATCGACGCCCCGGCCGGCGACGGCATCCACTGCGAGGGCTCGTGCACGATCCGCAACGTGTGGTGGAACGACGTCGGAGAGGACGCCGCGACGTTCAGGTCGTCCAGTTCGTCGGCCACGTACCTGGTGGACGGTGGCGGCGCCAGGTCCGCCTCCGACAAGGTGTTCCAGCACAACGGCGCCGGGACGCTGACCATCAGGGACTTCCAGGCGCACAACGCGGGCAAGCTCTACCGCGCCTGCGGCAACTGCTCCAGCTCCTACCAGCGCCACGTGGTCATGGACGGCGTCACCGCCCGCTCCACCGACGTCCTGGCGGGCATCAACACGAACTGGGGCGACACGGCCCGCTTCAGCAGGATCACGGTGTACGGCGACGACACCACGATCTGCGAGAAGTACCGGGGCGTTCCGAAGGGTGACGAACCGGAGAAGATCGGCGAGGGCGCCGACGGCGTGAACTGCCTCTACTCCTCCTCCGACATCACCTGGCGCTAGCTCTCACGGGGCCCCGGGAACGCTCGGGGCCCCGTCCGCCTACTTTCCTCACAGGAAAGTGACCGGGGGGAGGGGGCACGTGAGCCACCGGAACGCTCGATCGTCGCTCGACCACATCCACCACCTTCAGGACCGGACGCGCGACGAGATGCTCCGGCAGAGCTTCTTTCCTGTACGCCGGAGTCAGCGGGCCCGCCCGCCCGTGGTTGGAGCGGCACGACGGCGCGTCCGGCACGTGCGCCGCTCGCCGGGCTCCTGCTGCGGTGGTGCCTCGTCGGCGGCGTGACGCCCACCGGGATCAAGAACCGACCGGTGTCGTGGCGCGGCCTGCCCGGCGGAGCTAAGGTCGTGACGTGAGGGATGACGAGCAGGAAAACCGGGTCACGGGGGTCGGGGTGATCGACCGGGCGGTGGCCATCCTCGACACCGTCGAGCGTGCCCCGATGGGCGCCAGCGAGCTGGCCCGCCACCTCGGCCTGTCCGTCCCGACCGCGCAGCGGCTGGCCGCGTCCATGGTCAAGCACGGGTTGTTGCGGCGCGACCGGCACGGGCGCTACCACGTCGGGAGGCGCTTCACCTCCTCGGGGCTGATCACGGTCGCCGGCCCCGTGCTCGACGATCTGCGGGCGCGCACGGGGGAGACGGCGGCCATCTGGGTGCGCCGCGGCGACCACCGGCTCTGCGTGGCCTGCGCGGAGTCCGAGGCCGAGCTGCGCGCCTCCCTGCCCGTCGGCTCGCGCCTGCCGCTGGCGGCGCGCGGCTCGGCGGCGCGCATCCTGGAGGCCGGTGACCCGCCGGACCCCGCGCATCCCGAGCGGCGCTGGCTCGAAAGCGTCTCCGAGCGCATGCTGGGGCTGAGTTCGGTGAGCGCGTCCGTCCGGCTCAACGACGAGGTGGTGGCGGCCCTCTGCCTGTCCGCCCCGCTGTCGCGGGTCGGCCCGGAAGGGCCCGGCCACCAGTACGGCGACCTCGTCGTGGCGGGCGCCGAGCGCATCGAGAAGCTCATCATGTCCGGCTGACGGCCTCCCACGAAGCTCGTCCGGTACGCCCGCCCGCCGGCCCGTCCGGTACGCCCGCCCGCTCGCCGAGCCGCTCGGGTCCGCCCGGCCGGGTGCCCGCTCAGGCGAGTGCGTGGGCGATGTGGCGGGTCGACCGGTAGAGGTCGCGGTAGAGGTGGTAGAGCCGGTCGTAGTCGCCGGCCGCGCCGGGATCGGGCTCGACCGTGGCGACGGCCGGGTTCCACCCCTCGCTCGCCACGCCGCACGCCCGCGCGGCCAGCATGGCGTCGCCGTACGTGGCCCCGACCGTGTGCGCGGGCAGCACCTGCGGCTGTTGCAGCACGTCCGACACGATCTGGGTCCACAGCCCGCCCTGCGTGCCGCCGCCGACCGCCACCAGCCGCCTGCCCGTCCCGCCCGCGGCCCGCATCGTCTCCAGGTTGTGGCGCACGCCGAAGGCCGTGGCCTCCAGCGCCGCCCGGTAGAGGTGGCCGCGTCCGTGCCGCAGGGTCATCCCGATCAGGGTGCCGCGCGCGTCCGGGTCGAAGACGGGCGTGCGCTCACCGGCGAAGTACGGCAGCATGAGCAGCCCCTCCGCGCCCCGCCCGATGGCGGCGGCCTCGGCGGTGAGGTCCTCGAACGACGCGCCGGTCAGGTCGCGCAGCCACCCGGTGATCGCCCCGGAGGTGGCCATCCCGGCCGCCAGGTTGTACGTTCCCGGCGCGATCCCCACCGTGCCCCACAGCTGCGGAGAGGCGGCCCGTGCGGCGAGCACCTCGACGATGAACATCGTGGTCCCGTACATCAGCATCACGTCGCCCGGTGCGGTGACGCCCGCGCTGCACGCCTCCGCCCAGGCGTCGATGGTTCCGGCGACCACCGGGATGCCGGCGGGCAGCCCGGTGTCCGCCGCGGCGGCGGCCGTGACCGTGCCGGCGACCTCCCCGCTCCAGGCCAGTTCGGGCAGTTCGAGGCCCGGCGCGATGTCGTCCGCCCACTCGGTGATCCACGTGTGGGCGCGGGTGTCGTAGAGGGGTGTGCACTGGCTGGCCGCGTGGTGGTCGAGCACGTACGCGCCGGTCAGCCGGTAGGCCAGCCACGAGTGCGCCATGAACATCCGCCGGGTGCGCTCCCACACGCCGGGCTCGTGGGCCCGCAGCCACTCCAGCTTCGGCCCGGCCGCCTGCGAGGTGAGCGGCGACCCGCATCTTTCCATGATCGCGGCTTTGCCGTACCGCTCGGTCTGGGCGGCGATCTCGGCGGTGGCCCGGGTGTCCACGCCGTACAGGATGGCGGGCCGCAGCGGGGTGCCGCCGGCGTCGCAGGGCAGCACGCACGGCCCGATGCCGCTGATCCCGACGGCGGCGACGCCGGGGCGGGCCAGTTCACGGGTGATGGCCAGGAAGTCGGCCCACCAGATCTCGTCCGCGTCGTGCTCGAACCAGCCGGGCCTGGGCGTGGCGGTGCGGTGCTCGTGCACCGCCGTGGCCACCACCGCCCCGTCGGGCGCCACCAGCACCCCCTTGGAGCTGGAGGTGCCGATGTCGATGCCGAGGAACATTCAGCCCTGCCCTGACAGGTCGTACTTCTTGTAGAGCTCGGCCGCGTTGTCCTTGGTGACCTGCGTGGTGCCGAGCACCTGCTTCTTCTCCACCTTCTCGCCGTGGAGGATCTTGTTGACGGTCGCGGCCGCCTCCTCCGCGCCGGTCGGGTAGATGAACGTGGCCGAGAGCTGCCCGAGCTGCACGGCGCGGATGCCGCCGTCGGGGATGGCCAGCCCGTCGATGCCGATGAACTTGATCTGCCCGGCCTTGCCCGCGGCCTGGGCCGCCAGGTAGGCGCCCAGCGCCATGGGGTCGTTGTGCCCGTACACGAGGTCGATCTTCTCGTGCTGCGCCAGCCACTGCTGCATGATAGGGGTGGCCTGCTCCTTCAGCCACTTGCCCTCGCGATCCGCTATGATCTTGATTTTGGGGTTGGCCGCGATGGCCTCGCGGAAGCCCTTGTCGCGGTCGATCTGCGGCTGGTTGGACATGATGCCGCGCAGTTCGACGATGTTGCCGCCGTCGGGCAGCAGCTTGACCGCCTCCTCGCCCGCCTTCTTGCCGATGAGCACGTTGTCGCCGCCGATGAAGGCGCTGTAGCACTCGGTGTTCACCGTGCGGTCGAGGATGATGACGGGGATCTTGGCCTGGCACGCCTGCTCGACGGCCGCCGTCAGCGGCGCGGGCTCGGTGGGCGAGACGATGAGCGCGTCGACCTTCTGCGTGATGAAGTTCTGGACCTGGGAGACCTGCGTGGCGCTCGACTGCTTCGCGTCGGCGATCGGCAGCAGCTCGATGTCCGGATATTTCTTCATATAGTGCTGCAGCTGCAGATTGAGCTGCGCCCGGTACGGCTCGGCGTTGTTCGACTGCGAGTAACCGACGACGAACTTCTTCTTCTCACCGCCGTCGGCCGACGTGGACGGGCCGGGCGCCTTGGACGCGCACGCCGCGGCGAGAACCGCGCAGAGCGCGACGGTGATGGCCTTCTTCACGATCGAGACCCTCCTCGGAAGAACTTGAAGAGATCGGGACGCTGCAGGACCACCGCCACGACGACGATCAGGCCCTTGATGACGAGCTGCCAGTTGTCGCTGACCGCGTTGAGCCCCAGCACGTTGTCCAGCAGCGTCAGGATGAGGGCGCCGACGAACGTGCCCGCGATGGTGCCCTTGCCGCCCGCCAGCGACGCGCCGCCGATGACCGCGGCCGCGATGGCGTCCAGCTCGTACGACTGCCCGGCCTGCGGATCGGCCGAGGCGCTGTAGGCGGCGTCGATGGGCCCGGCGAACCCCGCGAGCATGCCCGACAGCGTGAACACCGCGATCGTGATCGCCGTGACGTTGACGCCGGACAGGCGGGCCGCGGTGGGGTTGCCGCCGACCGCGTACACGTGCCGGCCGAACCTGGTCTTCGTCAGGATCAGGTGGAAGACCACGCAGACCACGACGAAGGCCAGCACCGGATAGTAGATCCGGTCGAACAGGTTGTGCCCCGGAGTGCCGAACAGCTGGAACGCCTCCGCCTGCGGCGTCAGCTTCCCGTCGGGCCCCGCGATCTGGGTGCCGACACTGACGTTGTCGCTGACCTGCCGGTCCAGGCCGCGTACGACGGACAGCATGGCCAGCGTCATGACGAACGACTGGATGCGCAGCCAGGCCGTGCCCGCGCCGTTGAGGAAGCCGAAGAACCCGCCCACCACCATGCAGATCGGCACGATCTGCCACGGCTCCAGGGAGTACTTCGACAACATCATCGCCGCCGTCATCGAGGCGATGCCGAGCAGCGAGCCGACCGACAGGTCGATGCCGCCGGTGAGGATCACCAGCGTGACGCCGACGGCCAGGATGCCGCGCGAGGCGAAGGCGCCGACGGCGTTGGTGAGGTTCGTCTCGTTGAGAAAGACCTCGCCCTTCGTCGCGATCCCGACCGCGAGGATCAGGACCAGGCCGATGTAGGCCTGCGCCGCGCCCAGGGCGGAGAACGCGCGCCGCAGCCGGCTTTCGCCCGGCGCCTTCGCGGGCGGGGGCGGCTCCGTCGTGGTCGTCATAGGGTCGTCACCTTTTGTCGTGCCATGGCGGCTTCGAGAATCGCCTCCTGCGTGGGCCGCTGCTCCCGCGAGAACTCGGCGGTGATCCGGCCCTCGCACAACACGAGGATCCGGTCGCACATGGCGAGCAGCTCGGGCAGCTCCGACGAGGCGACCAGCACGCCCTTGCCGCCGGCGGCCAGCGAGGACATGAGCGCGTGGATCTCCGCCTTGGCCCCCACGTCGATGCCGCGGGTGGGTTCGTCCATGAGGATCAGCGACGGCGAGGTCAGCAGCCACTTGGCCAGCACGACCTTCTGCTGGTTGCCGCCGGACAGGTTCCCGACGGTGAACCGGGTGCCGGGAGTCTTGACGCGCAGCTCGTTCACCTGCCGCTCGACGGCCCTGTGCTCGCGGCGGCCGTCCACGGTTCCGAAGCGCAGGAACCGCCCGAGCGAGGGCAGGCTGGCGTTGAAGGCGATGGTGTTGCCCAGCACCAGGCTCTGCGCCTTACGGTCCTCGGCGACCAGGGCGACGCCGCGCCGGATCGCGCCTTTGGGGCGTCGCGGGCGGTACGGCCGGCCGCCGAGGCTCATCGAGCCCGCGGTCGGCCGGTGCAGGCCGAAGATCGATTCCAGCAGCTCGCTGCGGCCCGCGCCCATCAGGCCGGCCACGCCGACGATCTCGCCCGCCCGTACGGACAGGCTGATCTCGCGCAACGGGGTGCGGCCCGAGCCGGGTTCGCCCGGCACCGACAGCCCCTCGACCTTCAGCAGTTCCTCGCCGCTCCTGCCGCCGTCCGCCCGAGGGAACAGCTCGCCCAGCGGACGGCCGGCCATCATCTGGATCAGCTCGTCGCGGTCGACCTCGGAGCGCTCGCCGATGTAGGCGCCGTCACGCAGCACCACCACCCGGTCCGCGATCTCCTCCAGCTCCTCCAGGCGGTGCGATATGTAGATGACGGCCACGCCGCGGCCGGTCAGGTCGCGGATGACCGTGTACAAACGCCGCACCTCCGCGTCGGCCAGGGCCGAGGTCGGCTCGTCCATGACCAGGACGCGCACGTTCTGCGACAGCGCCTTGGCCACCTCGATGAGCTGGCGTTCGGCGATCTTGCACTGCTTGATGAGCCGGCGCGGCGACAGGTCGAGGCCGAGACCGCGCAGCAGCTCCGCGGTCCGCGCCTCCATGGCCTTCCTGTCGAGGATCGCGCGCTCCCTGCCGAGGAAGATGTTGTCGGCGATGGACAGCTCCGGCACGAGGTTGAGCTCCTGGTGGATCATCGCGATCCCGTGCCGGCGCGCGTCCTTGGGCGAGTGGATGTGCGCCACCCGTCCGCCGATCTCGATTTCGCCCTCGTAGTCCTTGAACACGCCGGCCAGGATGTTCATCAGCGTCGACTTGCCGGCGCCGTTCTCTCCGAGGAGGGCCACCACCTCGCCCTCCGCCACGGTGAGCGAGACCCCGTCGAGGGCCCGCACACCTGGGAAGGACTTGCCGATGGCCCGCATCGTCAGAACGGTCACCGCAGGCTCCAGGCGGTGTAGGAGGCGGCCGACCAGGGCGTCTTCGGCGTGAGCCGGACCGTGATCTCGCCGCCGCCCCGGGTCGCGCTGGCCGGGATCTGGTAGGTGTCCTCCAGCCACCTGCGGCTCTCGTTGCCGAGCGGCTGCACCCAGTCGGGCAGCCGGCGTCCGTTGACGGTGACCTCGGCGCGCTGGCCGGCACGGCTCTGGTCACTCGTACGCCGCAGCTCGACGCCGTTGTTGCCGCGCTCGATCCGCAGCTTGAAGGAGTGCGGCCGCTCGGTGACCCGCTGGGTGGCCTTCATCGTGTCGGCGTTCTTCAGGTCGCCCTCGAACGCGGACTCCAGCGTCGTGACCTCGCCCTCGCCGGTGTAGCCGTGTGCCCGCTCGCTGGCCGGGTCGCCGACCGTCAGGGCGTCGGTCCGCCTGGTGGAGGTCTTGCCCGAGCCGTACCAGTAGGCGGTGGAGGAGTAGACGCCCTCGACGTTGTTGGTCCAGCCGTGCTCGATGTCGAACGTGATCGAGCTGCCGAACGGCACCGCGTCGCCGATCATCAGCCGGTAGGCGCTGGTGCAGTCGCTTTCGCCCGGGCAGCCGGTGGCGGGGGCCAGGTGCACGGGATTGCCGTGGAAGGGGGTGTTGAAGGTCTCCCGGTTGAAGTACCAGCCCGCCTGGTAGAAGTCCTCGCTGCCGGTGCCGTGGATCTGCGGGGTGCGCGAGCCGTCCACGTGGACGCGCTCGTCGCCTTCCAGGTAGTTGCGGTTGGTCGGGCCGCGCATGGTGTGGCTGACGCCGACGAACTTGCCCTGGCCGGTGGCCTTGAGGAAGGGCCAGCTCTTGCCGGGCGTGGTGGCGCCGGCATGCGACTGTGCGCCGAAATAACCGATATTTCCTGCCATGGGGCGGTTGGCCGACGTGACCGACGCCTCGCCGTCGATGGCCCGCCCGGAACCGTTGTGCAGCTCGACCGTCGCGCCCTTCCTGTACGGCATCGGCCACCAGGCCGACATCGTGCTCGTCCCGGCGTCGACGGCGTACATCAGCGACCTGACCGGCATCATGGCGTGCCCGCTGCCGAAGAACTCGCCGACCGGCGCGTCCACGGTGCGCTCGCCGTCGAAGGTGATCCTCAGCCGCAGCTTCTGCAGCACCTCCTGCGCGGCCTTGACCCTGGCGAGCTGCTCCTCCTCCATCGGGAAGGCGAAGGTTCGCTCGCCCTGCCAGGTCTGCCCGGCGATCGTGTAGCCGTGCGCCGCCTCGTCCGCCGCGTCGCCGACGTCCACGGTGTCCGTGCGCTCGCCGCCGCTGTCCACCCAGTACGTGAACTCGTTGTAGTCGAGGTCCGACGAGTGGAACACGTTCTTGACAGTGATCTTCGACTTGCCCTTCGTCGCGCTCGCCGGCAGGTCGAGGGACTCCTCGGCCCACATTCCCGAGGCGCCGGTCGTGCTCGGCGGCCACTGGGCCACCTCCTCGCCGTCCACCAGCACCTTGGCGACCTGCTTGCCGATGGCCGGGTCGATGCGCCGGGTCAGCCGCACCCCGTCGTTGCCGGGATCGATCGCGACCGTGAACTCGCTGGAGCCTCCCTTGCCGAACGCCCGCCCCTCGTCGGCCTCGGTCTCGGGCAGGACCTGCTCGGCCTGGGGCAGCCGCACCCTGATCTGCGACAGCAGGCCGGAGCCCTGCGTGCGGGCGAGCCGTACCGACCTGCCGGGGGCCAGGTCGATCGCGGTGTCCTGCGTGCGAGCGCCCGGGAGCGCGGGCTTGGGGTCGCCGCCGGCCTTGAGCCGGTCGATGACGTCCCGCGCCTTGTCGGACGGGTCGAACGTGCGCACGCCCTCCGCGTCGGCGAACGTGCGGTAGGAGACGTGGTAGAAGAGCGGGTTGTGCTCGGTGGTGATGCGCATCGACTTCCGGTACGGCATCGGCACCTCGACGTAGACGCCGCCGGAACTCTGGTCGGCGTTGCCCACGAGCGGATAGGTGAACGGCGCCCCTAGTTCGCCGTTCACCAGGTCCTGCAGGCTCGCCTCGACGACCTTGCGGCCGTCGAGCTCGATGGTGATCGTGCCGGTCTTGGTGACGTCGCCGCCGTCCCTGGTGAACCAGAGGGCCTGCACCTCGCCGGCGCCGGTGTGCTCGGCGAGCACACAGCCGCTCTCCGAGGTGCTCAGGCACGAGTACGTGCCCTCGAACCCGTCGTTGTTGTCCGCCGTGCGGTCGAAGCTGGAGAATTGTTTGGTCTGCACGCCGGTCGTCAGCTCCGGCAGCCGGTCCAGCCGCCGGTAGACCTCCCACCCGACCGGGCCCTTGCCCGGCGCCGCCTGCGCCTGCGCCTGCGCGGGTGCCGACAACGCCCCGGCCGCTACGACGGCGGCCAGCAGAGTCGTCCTGAGCCGCCTGAACCGCCTAAGCCGCATCGCCGAACCCCTCGAACTCGACACCCAGCTGCGTGCAGACCGCTTCCAGCTCGGCGACGTAGTCGCCGGGCACCGCGTGGATGTGGTTGGAGCCGAACCGCCCGAGGAACTCGGTGGCAGGCACGTGCAGCCTGGTGAAGGCGTGCGGCCACTCGAACGTCGACTGCCTGGCCATGGCCTCGTTCGTGGCGTCGTCGTACAGCTCGAAGTCGCCGCGCATCACGTGCATGCGGTAGCGGCCGTCCCTGCGGGTGAGGCGGGCGAACGTGGCGGCGCCGGGCGCGGCCAGGTGGTGCACGCTGGCGCCGCCGGCGGGGAAGAAGAACACCTCGGGGTAGAAGTGGGTCTTCGCCAGGTTCTCGGCGGGGTCGTCGGAGCGGGCGGCGTACCAGGTGGCGTGCTGACCGGAGTTGCACAGGTCCCACACGTCCTTGTCGGCGTGGTAGTGGCGCACGTCGGCGAACAGGACCGGGTCGCCGCTCAGCAGCTTGAGTATCTGCATGCTCAGCGCGCCGTCCATGTCGGCCTCGGTCGCGCAGACGTGGGTCTCCTTCGGTCCCTCCCAGTCGTAGGGGTCGTTGAGGAAGGCCTCGGCGATGTCCATCGTGCAGAAGTGGGTGGTCAGCTCGGGCTGGCCCTTGATGCCGGAGAAGTCCAGCCGCCACTCGTCGATGAGCTCGCGCATCGCGTAGTACGTACGGATCTGACGTTCGAGCAGGTCAGGCGTGAGCTGCTTGCCGTCGTAGTGGACGTTGCCCTTGGTCTCGAGCCATTCTCGGGCCTCCTTCACACGGGTCTGGGACGCGTTGTCGCTGCGGCGCACGATCTCCCACTGGTCGATCTCCTCGACGTCCACGCCGAAGGTGCGCATCCATTGGTCGGTGTTGGCGACGGCGGTGTACATGCCCATGGGCCGGCCGCCGATCCGGCCGAACGTCGATCCGCGCAGCCCCTGGACGGCCTGGGCGGCGCGCACCTCGGTCAGCACCCGGTTCCGCACGGCGGGGTCCTCGATGTCCCCCCAGGCCCGCGCGTGCACCCGGCCGACCTGGTCGAGACCGCCGCCGCCGGCCAGCATGCCGACCATGCCGGGCTGGGCGGGGTCGATGTTGGCCATGAGCAGCAGCGGGCCCGCGGTGGCCTCGGCGGCGAGCATCGTGAAATGCGGGAAGGCCCAGACCGCGTAATTGAAGATCGTCAGGTCGGGCCGCTGGTCCGCCAGCCAGCGGGCCTGCGAGGTGGCCAGCTCGTTGGTCCACACGATCTCCGGAGCCACGATGACTTCGTGCCCCTCCTTGCGCAACGCCTCCGCCAGGGCGGTGGTGGCGGCGCCGATGTGATCCACGAGATCGCGGGCGACGAAGTCGCGTCCGTCCGAGATGCTCAGCACTCCGATACGTGCCACGGGTGTTTGACCTCCAGGTTCGGAAATCGATTGCTCGGAAATCGATTTCCACCCAAGCTAGATCGCACCCCTGGAACCGTCAATGCCGCCTCACGTCACAGAATGACAACAGTAAAGGCCGGTGTCGGGAGCCGCGTTCTGGTAGCGCTACCAGGTAACAGCGGCGGGAAAGTCGAGGGAGATCCGGAAGGTCAGCAGGCGCGGGGGCTGGAGCTCTCGCGGGGGTGCAGCTCGGTCTGCAGCACCATCCGGGCAGCGGGCTTGGCCGGGTTGTCGATGCGGTCGGCGAGCAGCTGCGCGGCCGCCCGCCCCAGCTCGTACGTGGGCTGCCGCACCGTGCTCAACCCCGGCCTGAACAGCCGCGCCCAGGGGATGTCGTCGAACCCGATCACGCCGACCTGGGCGGGGATGGCCACGCCGCGCTCCGTGAGGCACTCCACGGCGCCCACGGTCATCAGGTTGTTGGCGGCGAACACCGCGTCGACCTCCACCCCCTCGTCCAGCAGCGCCGCCATGGCCGAGTAGCCGCCCTCCTCGCGGAAGTCGGCGTGGCGGACCAGGGAACGATCCGACGGCAGCCCGAAGGCGCGCAGTGCCCGCTGGTAGCCGCGCAGCCGCCGCATCGCCGTGGACATCCGGCGGGGGCCGGTGATGCAGGCGATGCGGCGGTAGCCCGACTCCAGCAGGTGTGCCGTGGCCATCTCCGCGCCCTTCTCGTTGTCCACGAGCACGGCGTCGACCTCGGTCTCGGCCAGCTCGCGGTCGATGGTCACCACGGCGGTGCCCGCGGCGACCAGGGCGCTGATGTCGGTGGAGTCGTCGGCGGGGGAGATGATCACGCCGGCCATGTTGTCGGCCAGCGCCACCGCGATGTACTCCGCCTCCCTGGCGCGGTTCTCGTCGGTGTTGCACAACACGACCGAGTAGCCGAACTGCCGCCCGCCGTCCTCCACCCCGCGCACCAGCGAGGTGAAGAACGGGTTGCCGACGTCGGAGATGAGCACCGCCCACAGCGTGGTCTGCCGGCGCCTGAGGTTGCGCGCGACGCCGTTGGGCCGGTAGCCCAGCTCCCTGACGGCGGCGTGCACGCGGGCCGCGAGCTCGGGGTTGACCGTGGAACGGCCGTTGAGCACGCGGGAGACCGTCGCGGCGGAGACCCCGGCATGTCGCGCGACATCTTGGATTTTGAGCAACCTCGTCCCATCTCGTGGCAGGCAAGTCCCGGCGGCTGTGCTACGGCAGTCTAGCGCGGGCCTTGGAAATCGATTACTACCGGGGTGGGAACGGAAGGCGCTGCTCGACGGGCGCGATCCCGAACGGCTTGTGCGGCAGCGTCTGGTACCAGTACGCCACCGACGTGTAGTCGTCAGAGCGCTTGTTGGCGTGGCCGTGCTCGATCGTCACCTTGATCGACTCGGTGAACGTGATCGGGTCCTCGACGTGGAAGCGGTAGAGCGAGACCTCGCCGCTCCAGTTGTCGCCGCCGGGCATGGTGATGCCGTGGTACGGCGCGTGGTACGTCTGCGTCGGACACCAGGCGGTGTTGAAGTAGTCCTCGGTGCCGGTGCCGTGCAACGACGGCGGGAACGGCTGCCCGTCGATGAAGATCATGTCGTCGCCCTCGCCGTACCAGTTCCAGTCGCTGGTCTCGCGCAGGTTGCGGATGTTGAGCACGCAGCCCACGTAGTGGCCGCGCCCCTCGGCGTCCAGGATGACGTAGTTGCCGTCGCCGGTGTCGTTGAAGCCCTCCACCTGGAACTCGCGGTTGCTCTGCGCGCCCTGTTCGATCCCGTCCGTCGGCCGCTCGCAGCGCCACTGCGCGTGGAAGTAGCCGAGGTCGTCCGCGGCGGAGTCGAACACCTCGTAGTCGATGTAGTAGTAGAAGAAGA
Organism: Nonomuraea sp. K271; assembly: GCF_009908215.1. Taxonomy (NCBI): domain Bacteria; kingdom Bacillati; phylum Actinomycetota; class Actinomycetes; order Streptosporangiales; family Streptosporangiaceae; genus Nonomuraea; species Nonomuraea sp. K271. Next base: position 75,297 of record NZ_JAAAHR010000005.1, read on the forward strand.
CCGGCTGGGACGACAGCTCGCTGACCAGCTCCACCTTCGCCCGGCTCGCGAACGGCATGTGGAACCACGAGTTGAACCCCTTGCCGTCCTGCGGGCTCATCTGCAGCGGCGCCGAGACGAAGTTCGCCGTCTTGGCGTGGCCCATGCCGAAGAAGTCGCCCAGCGGCACCAGCACGCTGGGGTGCTCCTGGTCCTCCCACGTGATCTTCAACACCAGGCGGCGCAGGTAGTCGAGGTCCGCCGCGTCCGGCCCGTTCTTGGGCAGCGCGACGGTGCACCAGATGTGGTTGATCGAGCCGGGGCCCTCGATGTCGGCCAGGGTGACGGTGGTGCCCGCCTCCACCTTCAGCCGGTCGTCGTTGCCGCCGGTGCGGTCATAACTGGAGACGCGCCTGCGCCTGGAGGCCCGCAGCCGGGGCAGGTCGCGCAGGCTGCTGCCGAAGTCGCCATAGGTCATGCTGATTTCCATCCTTACTTCAATCCGGAGGTCTTGATCGCCTCGACGAGCCGGCGCTGGCCGAGCACGAAAGCGACCAAGGTGGGCACGGCCGCGATCACCGTCGCGGCCAGGACATAGTTCCAGGCCGAACCGTACTGGCCCTGGAGGGTGGAGATCCCGACCTGCACCACGCGCAGCTCGGGGTCGCGAGTGGCGGTCAGCGGCCAGAGGAAGGCATTCCAGTTGGCCAGGAAGAACAGCACGGCGAGTGAGGAGAGCACCGGGCGGCTGAGCGGCACCACCACCTGCCACCAGCGCCGGAGATATCCGCACCCGTCGAGATCCGCCGCCTCCTCCAGCTCGCGCGGGATCGTCAGGTAGTACTGCCGGAGCAGGAAGATCCCGAACGCGTGGAAGATCGCCGGCAGGATGAGCCCCGCGTACGTGTCCAGCAGCCCCAGCTCCCTGGCCACCAGGAACAGCGGCACGAGGATCACCGGCAGCGACACCAGCAGCGTGGACACGATCATGGAGAAGATCACGCGTCGCCCGGGGAACCGCAGCCGGGCCAGCGCGTACGCCGCCATCGAGTGCAGCACGAGCGCGATCACCGTCACCGCCACGGAGACGATGGCGCTGTTGAGCATGTAGCGGCCGATCGGCACCTCGGTCAGCACATAGAGCAGGTTGTCCAGGGTCAGCCTGCTCGGCAGCGACACCTCGAACAGCTCGTCGGCCGGTCTCAGCACCGCCACCAGCAGCCAGACGAGCGGGGCCACGGTGACCATGGCCAGCACGTATCCGACGAACGCGCGCAGCCTAACCGGCATCGAACCGGCCTCCCTTCGTGAGCCCGAACATGGTGGCCGTGGCCGCGACGAGGAATCCGACGACCACCGTGGTCAGAGCCGCCGCGTAGCCGTGGTCGTTGAAGGTGAAGGCCTGCTGGTAGATGTAGAAGACCACGCTGGACGTGCTGCCCGCGGGGCCGCCCTGGGTCAGCACATAGACCAGGTCGAAGGCCTGCAGCCCGGTCACCGACCCGACGACCGAGTTGACCAGCACGAAGAAGCTGGTGGGCCGGAGCAGCGGCCAGATCACGTGGCGGAAGTTCTGCCACGCGCCGGCCCCGTCGATGGCGGCCGCCTCCTCGTACTCCTTCGGGATGTCCTTCAGCCCGCCAAGCAGGATGAGCATGTTGTAGCCCATCAGGAACCAGATGCTGATCGCCACCAGTGACCCCAGCGCCAGCGACGGATCGCCGAGGAAGGACGTGTCGCCCAGCCCCACGGGCCGCAGCAGCGTGGGCACCGCGCCCTGCTTGTCCACCAGCAGGAACTGCCAGGCGATGCCGACGACGACCAGGCTGATCACGTGCGGCACGAAGAACAACGTCCGCACCAGCCCGACGCCGGGGAAGTGGTCGCGCACCAGCAGCGCGAGGCCGAGGCTGACCACGAAGCCGATCGGCACGAACGCCGCCGTGTACGTGACCGTGACTCTGACGCTCTGCCAGAGCTGGGTGTCCCCGGCCATCTGCCGGAAGTTGTCCAGGCCGACGTAGGTGTAGCCGCCGAACCCGTCCGCGTTGAACAGTGAGACGCCGATCGCCAGGACCATGGGCAGCCCGACGAACATCATCAGGCCGAGCAGGTCGGGCGCCACGAAGGCGTAGCCGGCCAGCGCCTCGCGCCTGCGCCGGTTCCACACCGGGGGCGGCGCGGCGCCGGACGGCCGGCGCACCGCCGTGCCGGAGTCGGCAACGGTCGCCATGCTCTATCGCCCCTCTCCGCTGATCAGGCGGTCGCCGGGCGGCGCGAACGCGGCGGGCCGGGAACGCCGCTCACAACATCGCCGCACCCTTGTAACCCTTCAGGAAGGTGTCGATCTTCGCCGCGGCGTCGGCCGCCGCCTTCGCCGGATCCGCGCCGCCGAGCTGGGTGGCCTGGATGGCGTCCGACACGGCCTTGTAGACCTCTGGGGTGTAGCGGGGCTCGCCCCGGGAGCCGGGGACGACCTTGTCCAGGAAGACCTTGAGCGCGGGATCGTCGAAGGCGCCGGCCGACTTGGCGGCCTCCTGCACGGACGTGCGGGCCGGCAGGTTCGCCTTGACGACCGTGTTCCACCGGCGGCCCCGCTCGACGCCCTCGGCGTCGTTCGCGCCCAGGGCCCAGGCGATGAACTTGGCCGCGGCCTCGGGGTTGGCGCCCTTGGCGTTGGCCACGAAAGCCCAGCCGCCGACCGAGGTCGTGTAGGTGCCGCCCTCCGGAACGGGCAGCGGGAAGACGCCGTAGCGGAAGTCCTTGTTGTTCTGCGCGAGCTGTGACACGCCCCAGATGCCCGTCTGCTGCATGGCGGCGAACTCGGCGCCGAGGTTGGCCGGGGTGTCGGTGCCGCCGTCGCCCTGCGGCTTGCGCGGGCAGACCTTGGCGGTGATGCCGTCCTGCCAGAGCTTCAGCGCGCTGTGCACGGCGGGCGAGTCGAAACCGGGGCCGCCGTTCTCCGGCACCGCCGAGCCGCCGGCCATCCACATGAACGGATACCAGGTGAAGTTCTGGTAGTAGCCGGGGATCGTCTCGAACAGCAGGCCGAACCGGTCCTTCGAGGTCAGCTTGCCGGCCACATCGAGCAGCTGGTCCCAGGTCTTCGGCAGGTCGCCCTCCGACAACTTCGCCTGCTCGAAGGCGTCGACACTGTAGAAGACGGCCAGCGGCTCCCGCTCCATCGGCAGGCCGTAGACCTTCCCGTCGACCTTGCGGGTGTCGAGCGCGCCGTCGGCGAAGTCGGCGATCTGGTCGGGCCCGAGGTACGGAGCGAGGTCGGTCAGCACGCCGCCGTTGTGATAGCGCAGGAAGTCACCCGGGCTGAGCAGGAAGATGTCCGGCCCCTCCCCGGCGGAGAACGCGGTCTGCAACGCCCTGCCTGCCAGGTATTCCGACACGGGCATGTAGTGCAGCTTGACCTTGACCTCGTTGTTGGCGTTCCACTGCGCGGCAAGGTCGGTGAACCACTTGCTCTGCGCGTCGGGCTGCGGGTTGGGGCCGTAGAAATTCCAGAACGTCAACTCCTTCGGGTTGCCGCCCTGGCCGCCGCCCCCGCATGCCGACAGCAGCGGCGCCGCCGCGGCGGAACCTAACATGACGGCCCCGCCGCGCAGCAGCGATCGGCGGGTCACTCTCGCGAAGGCCGACATCTCGCATCCTCCTGGAGTTGGAGTGCTCGAAACGAGCAATCGATTTCTCCGAAAATGTAGAAGTCAGCCCGCGAAGCGTCAAGAACTCTGCGTCACCGCTTGCCGAATACAGGAATCGATATCTCAGCGTGACCTGCGCGGACGCCTCCCGGACGGTCCCTCGTCTGCTCCGCGGCATTCCGGGCCGTTTTCCGCCCGTTTCCCGGGCCGGCCCTTTCACGCGTGTTCGGCAAGCAGGTCACGCAGGCGAGGCCTGCCGGGCGACGCCGGCGCCGCCCACGTCGCGGGCGAGGCCGGAAGCCGCCACGTCCGTTCAGGTCAGGGGCGTGCCGCGGGCCAGGCACTTCCTGACCAGGCTCACCGCGTCGGCGAGGGCGTCCTCGTCGATGCCGGTGCGCACCCCGCGGGAGTGCAGGTGAGCCACCAGGCGCTCGGTGGCGAGGTTGCCGTGCGCGCCAGGGGCGAACGGGCACCCGCCGTAGCCGCCTGCGGCGGCGTCGAAGCGGGTCACACCCAGCTCCAGCGCCGCGTCGACCGTGTCGAGCGCCTGGCCGCTGGCGTCGTGCAGGTGCAGCCCGAACTCCACGTCAGGCAGGGCCACGCGGACCGCGGCCAGCGTACGGGCGATCCGCTCGGGGCGGGTCGTGCCCAGCGTGTCGGCCAGGACCATGCGGGTCACGCCCATCCCGGCCAGGCCGCGGGCCACGTCGAGCAACCTGTGCGGGGGGATCTCGCCGTCGAACGGGCAGGTGAACGCGGTGGACACAGCCCCGGTGAACGCGGCCCCCGGGTGGCCGGCCACCGCGTCCCGCAAGCCGGCGAGCACCTCCTCGGTCCCGCGTCCCGCGTTGGCCAGGCTGTGCCCACGCCCCGCCGACACGACCAGCACGATCTCGTCGACGTCCGCCGCCACCGCGCGGGCGACGCCCCGGGCGTTGAGCGCGAGCGCGCTGTAACGTACGCGGCCGCCGCGGGGGAGCGCGGCGAACAGTTCCTCCGCGCCCGCCATCTGCGGCACCCTGGCCGGGTTGACGAAGGAGGCGGCCTCGATCGCGCGCACCCCGGCGGCGGCCAGCGCGGCGGCGACGGCGACGCGGTCCGGCACGGCGACCACGACGGGCTCGTCCTGCAGGCCGTCCCTGAGCACGACGTCCGTGATCGTCACGTCACCGGGAAGCGGCAGGAGCTCCTCCGGGTGCCGCCCGGGGGCGGGCATGTCAGATCACCTTCTTGGCGCGCAGTTCGCCGAGCCGCTCGGTCGTGTAGGCGAGCAGGTCGCCCAGGACCTGGTCGGTGTGCGCGCCCAGGTCGGGGCCTGGCCAGCGTACGTCGCCCGGCGCGCCCGGCACGCGGGGCACCACGCCGGGGAAGCGGATCTCCTCGGGCTCGCCGTCGACGGCCACCTTGATCGGGCGCAGCATGTCGCGGGCCTGGTAGTGCTCGTCACCGGCGATGTCGGCGGCGTCGTAGATGGGCCCGGCGGGCACCCCGGCACGGCTGAGCAGCTCGACCGCTTCGGCTGCGGTGTGGCGGGCGGTCCAGGCCGAGATGGCCCCGTTGAGCTCGGGCTCGCGGGCGTCGCGGGCGGAGCCGTCGGCGAGCGTCGGGTCCGCTCCGAGATCGGGGCGGCCGACGGCGGTCATGAGCCGCCCGAACACGCCGCTGGAGTTCCCCGCGATGATCACGGATCCGCCGCCGCTGGTGGGATAGATGCCGCTGGGCACTACGCCGGGCAGGTTGCCGGCCGTGCGGCGGCGGACGACGCCGTACGCGTCGTAGTCGGGGACCAGCGACTCCATGGCCATGAACACCGATTCGTACAGCGCCACGTCCACCATCCGCGACCCCTCGTGCGGGCGTCCCCGTGCCTTGGCCAGCAGCAGGATGAGCGCGCCGATCGCGCCGTACAGGCCGGCCAGGGCGTCGCCGACCGGCGCGGCGGGCCGGACGGGCTCGCGGTCGGGATGCCCGGTGACGTGCCGCAGGCCGCCGAACGCCTCGGCCACGCCGCCGAACCCCGCCCGGTCCCGGTACGGCCCCGTCTGCCCGTACCCGGAGATGCGGACCAGCACGACGTCGGCGTTGGCGGCGGTCAGTTCGTCGGAGCCGAGCTTGAGGCGCTCCAGCGTGCCGGGACGGAAGTTCTCGACGACGACGTCGCAGTGGCGCACGAGGCCGAGCGCGATGTCGCGGCCCTCGCCTGTGCTCAGGTCCACGGTGACGGAACGTTTGTTGCGGGCGATGGTACGGAACATCATCGACGTCCGGCCCCTGTCGCGCCGCCAGCCGCGTAGTTCGTCACCGGTGCCGGGCCGCTCGATCTTCACGACCTCGGCGCCGAAGTCCGCGAAGATCCGCGTGGCGAACGGCGCGGCGATGAAGCTGCCCAGTTCGAGGACCCGGATCCCGGCGAGCGGCGGTTGGTCTCCTTCGTCCACAACACTGCCTTTCTCAAATAATGAGTATTGCTGCTCATTTAACGAGAATAAGAGCCTATTGCGACGATAGAGGCCCATATATGGACAAACAAGAGGGCCTGCCCCATAAGGACGCCGTGGCCAGGCGTTTAGGTGGGTCTAGGGGTGCGGGGCGGCATATCGCGGCGGGTGTGCCGGTGCGGTCAGAGGGCGCTGCTCTGGAGGGCGCTGCTCTGGCGGGGACGCAGTTCGGCGGGCAGGACGACCCTGGCGGGCCGGCCCGCGGGCGTGGCGATGCGGTCGACGAGGAGGCGTGCGGCCATCCGGCCGAGCTCGTAGGTCGGCTGGGCCACCGTGGTGAGTGACGGGCGGACGAGGTCGGCCCACGGGATCTCGTCGAACCCGACCACCCCCATCTCGGCGGGCACTCGTACGTCGTGGTCGGCCAGGCACCGCAGCGCGCCCACCGTCATGAGGTTGTTGGCCACGAACACCGCGTCGGGGCGCTCGGCGGAGGACAGCAGCGACTCCATGGCGTCGTAGCCGCCCTGCTCGCGGAAGTCGGTCCTGACGATCAAGGGCTCCCCTGGCGGCCGGCGCGCCGACAGGGCCGAGGTGTAGCCGCGCAGGCGCAGGTCGGCGGTGCTCACGCCCTCGGGGCCCGTGACGCAGGCGACGCGCCGGTAGCCGGCGTCGAGCAGGTGCCGGGTGGCCGTGGCCGCGCCGGCCTCGTTGTCGACCACGACGGTGTCGACCTCGCCGCGCGGGAGCTGGCGGTCGATGGCGACGACCGGAATGGGAGAGTCGAGCAGGCTCCTGGCCGCCTTGGCGCTCCCGGAGGACGCGATGATCACACCGGCCATCTGCTCGCTCAGCGCCGCCGCGACGTACGTCTCCTCCTTGGCCGGGTCTTCGTCGCTGTTGCACAGCACGACCGAGTAGCCCGCCTGCTGGGCGACGTCCTCGATGCCCCGGACGGTGGCGGTGAAGAACGGGTTGCCGATGTCAGAGATGATCACAGCCCAGAGCGTGGTGCGGCTGCGCCTCAGGTTGCGGGCCACCGCGTTGGGGCGGTAGCCGAGCTCGCGGACCGCGGTGAGCACCCGCGCGACCATGGCGGGATCGACCGTTCTCGCACCGTTGAGCACACGGGAGACGGTGGCCGCGGACACGCCGGCCTCGCGGGCGACATCGTAGATAGTGGGCATCGCACCAAGTTTCTACCATCGCCGGGGGCCCTGTTCCCGGGCCTTCGGCGTCCAACAGGAGAGTCCTTGATCATCTTGTCATGATTCGAGCTTCCTTGAAGTATGCCCGCGGGCGGGGGCGGCCCGCCGCCCGATCCCGGACGCGCGGGAGGCGGGCCGGTACGGCGGGAAACGGCGCCGAAACAGCGCTCGCGCTACAACGGCGGTCATCACCTGCGTGCGGCTGCCGGGTTTCCCCGGACCGCTCGAGCAGGAGGACTTCGCTATGAACCGTGCGATCGTTACTCGAATCTGGCCCGCGGCGTGCCCAGGCAGCAGGAGCCCGGTGAGAAGGCCTCCTGCTTCAACACCAACTACATCCTCCTCGGCATGATCATCGAGAGGCTGACCGGCCACACCCTCGCAGACGAGCTCGACCGGCGGCTGTTCACCCCGCTGGGAATGCACCGTACCTACCTGCCCACGAAGCCGCCCGAGGGCATCAGGGGCCCGCGCAACCACGGCTACCTACCCGACGAGCAGGGCCGGCTCCACGACGTGGACCGGATCAACGCCAGCCATCTGTGGGCGGCCGGTGGCGTGGTCTCCACCGCGGAGGAGGTCAGCGCCTTCCACCGCGCCTACACGCAGGGCAAGTTGCTGCCGCCCCGGCTGCAGGAGGTGATCGACGGGCGCAAGCGCCCCGGTCCGCCGGACGGCGAGCGCCTCTGCGGCGGATTGTTCGAGCTGCGTGAGATCGTCGGAGGCGCGCCCGGCTTCCACGCGCCCACCTACGTGTCGGCCGATGGCCGCCGGCAGTTCGCCATGTCGGTCACGCTCAGCGTCCGGAACGACGGGGTGCGGCCGATGGTCGGTAAGGCCGCGGAAGCGGTGCTCTGCCCGGGGAGATGACGAGGGCCGGCTTTCCGCTCAGGGTCCGCTAGATCAGCACGTCGAGCGCGCGGTCGACGTCGTCGGGAGTGTTGTAGACGTGGAAGCTCGCCCGCACCTTCCCGGCCCGTACGGCCGCGCGGACCCCGGCCGCCCGTAGCCGCTCGCCAGGGGCGTCCACGGAGACGATGGCCGTGTCGGAGGGCTCCAGGCCCAGACCGGCTCTGAAACGGTTGGCGAGCGCCACGTCGTGGTCGCGCACGCGCTGGACGCCGAGCTCGTTCAGCAGTTCGATGGCGGGGGCCGCCCCGACGTACGAGAACCAGGCGGGCGACAGGTCAAAGGCGCGGGCGTCGGGCGCGAGGCGCAGCGGCGGGCCGTAGTAGGAGCCGCCCTCGTCCGCGCCGGCGTACCAGCCCGCGGCCAGGGGCCGCATGCGCTCGCGCAGGCGTGGTGACAGGTAGCCGAAGGCGGCGCCGCGCGGCGCCATCAGCCACTTGTACGCCGCGCAGGCCAGCGCGTCCACGCCGGCGACGTCCACCGGCAGCCAGCCGCAGGCCTGCGACCCGTCGGCGATGACGAGCGCGTCGCAGTCCCGGGCGGCGGCCACGATGTCGGCGAGCGGCGCGACGTGGCCGGTGGCGGACTGGACGAGGCTGAAGGCGACGGCGCTGGTGGAGCCGTCGACGGCGTCGGCCAGCCGGTCGGCGGGGACGGTCTCCACCTGCGCGGCCACCGCCCAGGGGAACAGGTTGCTGGTGAACTCGACCTCGGGTACGACGACGCGCGCGCCCGGCGGCAGCGCCGTGGCGACCGTGGACATGATCTGGGAGACGGTGGAACTGATCGACACGTCGGCCACGGGAACGCCGATGAGGCGGGCGAAGGCGGCGCGCGACCGGGTGACGGAGGTGTCCCAGGGCGCCCAGTCGCTGCTGCCGTGCCGCCAGTCGGTCAGTACCGCCTGGAGCTCGTCGGCGGCGCGTCGCGGCGGCAGGCCGTAGGAGGCGGTGTTGAGCCAGCCGGGATCGGCGTCCCAGAGTTCGCCGGCCGTGGCGATGAGTTCGGCGTCCATGAGGCCAGCGTAGGACGTCCGATCTGGCCGTCGGGGGGAACGGTGACCGTCTCACCACGGCATACGCGGATAAGTTATATCAAATCTTCTATTGACATAACTAAATGCTACAGCGAGTATTTTGGCATGTCGGAACGTGACCTCCTGCTCCATGTGCAGATCCGCAGGGCGCTGGAGGCGCGCATCCGCAGTGGCCATTGGGGTCCGGGCACCCGGATCCCCACTGAGGCCGAGCTCTGCGAGGAGTTCGAGGTCTCGCGCATCACCGTGCAGCGGGCCCTTCGCGACCTCGCCGACGCGGGGCTGATCGTGCGCTTCCGCAGGCGCGGCAGCTTCGTCGCCCAGGCCGTCGGCCGGCACAACCTGCTCCGCTTCACCGGCCTGCTGATCCAGGGGCCGGAGACGCACGGCGACCACAAGGTCGTCTCGGCTCGGGTGATGCCCGCGCAGGCGGCGCGGCTGCGGCTGCCCGGTGTCCCCGGCGAGGAGGCGGTCGTCCAGATGGAGCGCCACAAGATGGACACGACCGGCCAGATGATCAACACCGAGCTGCACGTGTTGCCGTTCCGGCTGGCGCCCGACCTGCTCGACCAGCCGCTCGAGCCCCTCACCACGCACGCCTACCTGCGCGACCGCGGGACGGAGCTGGTGCGGGCCAGGATGTACGTCGAGCCGCACGTCCTCGGCGGCGCCGAGGCGGAGGCGTTCGGCGTGCCCGCGGGCACCCCCGCGTTCCGCTGGACCCGCGAGACCTGGACCAGGCAGGGCGAGATCGCGGAGCTCGTGGAAATGATCGTCCCGCCCCGCTCGGAGCGTTTCTACGTGGAGACGGACCTGAGCGGCTCCACCGACCACAGCTGAATCACCCCTCCCGACAGGTCCGGCGCCGGGCCTGGTTCTCGCCACGCCGGAAACCCAACGCCCGGAAACCCAACGCCCGGAAACCCCATCCCCTAAGGAGTGGAGCCATGACCTCAGTCGCCGTCGTCGGCACCGGCACCGTCGGCTCGATGGCCCTGTGGCGGCTGGCCGAGCGCGGCATCCACGCCGTCGGCTTCGACGCCTACGCCCCCGGCCACGACAGAGGGGCCGCCGGAGGCGAGTCGCGCATCTTCCGTACGGCCTACAAGGAGGGGCCCCGCTACGTTCCGCTGCTGCGCGAGGCCCGCGGCCTGTGGGCCGAGCTGGAGCGAACCTCGGGACGTCGCCTGCTCGCCCCGGTCGGCGGGGTCACGGCGGGGCCCCGCGAGCACCCCAAGGTGCGCGCGGTGCTGGACGCCGCCCGCGCCCACGACCTGCCCGTCGAGGTCCTGAAGGGCGAGCAGGCGCGGCGGCGGGTGCCCGAGCACCCCCTGCGCGACGGCGAGATCATGGTCGTCGACCACGACGCCGGCTTCCTGCGTCCCGAACCCGCCGTCGGCGCCGCGGCCACCGCCGCCGAGCGGGCGGGCGCGCGCGTGGCCCGCTACACACCCGTGCGCGAGCTGCGCGAGGACGCCGACGGCGTCACCGTCCTGGCCGAGGACGGCGAACACCGTTTCACCCACGCGGTGCTGGCCCCCGGCCCGTGGGCGGCGACGAGCGGCCTGCTGCCCGAGCCGCTCGCCCGCGCCCTGACCACCAGGGCCATCACCTCGACGTGGTTCCCGCGCCGGGACGAGAGCCTGTTCGACCCCGGCCGGTGCCCGGTCGCCATCCGCGTCGGCGAGCCCGCCTACTCGTGTTTCCCGGCGGTCGACGGCGCGGGCGTAAAGATCAACCTGCACGTGCCATGGGAGGAGATCGCCTCGCCCGCCGCGCTGGCCCGCAGCGTGCCCGTCGCCTACGTCCGGCAGGTGGCACGCGCCGTCGCCGGGACCCTGCCGGGGCTCGGCCCCGACCCGGTGCGGGTGGCGACGTACTGCGACGCCTTCACCCCCGACGGGCACGGCTTGCTCGGCAGGCACGGCCGCACCGTGCTGGCCGCGGCGTTCAGCGGGCACGGGTTCAAGCTCGCCCCCGTCCTCGGCGACATCGTCGCCGACCTGGTCGAGAACGGCGCGACCGCGCGCGACATCGGCCACCTAGCCCCGAACCGCACCCTGCGGAGGTCGCCATGACATCCAGATCGCTGACCGCCGTGCTCCTCGCCGGAGCCCTCGCCCTCACCGCCTGCGGCCCTCCCACGCCGTCCGCCGCACCCGGCACCCTGGTCGTCGCCGGATACGGCGGCTCGTACGAGGAGGCGTTCAAGCAGTCGGTCATCCCCGGCTTCGAGAAGACCTGCTCGTGCAAGGTCACCTACATCGCGGGCAGCTCCACCGACACCGTGGCCAAGCTCAAGGCGCAGCAGGACGCGCCGCAGATCGACGTCGCGCTGATCGACGACGGCGTGCAGAACCAGGCGGTCGAGGCGGGCCTGCTGGCCAAGCTCGACCCGAAGACCGTCACGAACCTGCCCAAGGTGATCGACCTCGCCCGCCTGCCCGGCGACGTCGGCGTCGGCTTCTCCCTGAACGCCACCGGCCTGGCCTACAACACCGACTACTACGCCGAGCACGGCCTGCGGCCCCCCGAGCGCCTGGCCGACCTCGCCGACCCCAAGCTCAAGGGCAAGCTCGTCATGCCGTCCATCACCCAGACGTACGGCCTGGGCGCCCTGCTCATGGCGGCCAAGGTCGGCGGTGGCTCCGAGCAGGACATCGGCCCCGGTTTCACGGGCGTGAAGAAGGTGGCGGCCAACGCCGTCACGTTCGACACCACCGCCGACGTGTCCAACTACTTCCTCCAGGGGCAGGCCGTCGCCACCGTGTGGGGCAACTCGCGGGTGCAGACGCTGGCCAAGAAGGGATTCCCGATCAAGTTCGTCTACCCGGAGGAGGGCGCGCTGCCGCTGATCGCCACCGTCAACGTGGTGAACAAGGCCCCGCACGCCGACCTGGCGCAGAAGTTCGTCAACACGCTGCTCGAACCGTCGGCGCAGCAGGCGATGGCCGCCTCCAACTTCAACGGCCCGGTCGTCGAGGGCGTCACCCTCGACCCCGCGCTCGCCGAGCAGGTCGTCGGCCAGGAGCGCGCCGCCGACCTGCGCAAGCTCGACTGGGCCACGATCAACAAGAGCCGCTCCGCGTGGACCGACCGCTGGAACAAGGAGATCGAATCGTCATGACCAGGCTGCTCGCCGCGGCGCTGGCCCTCGCCGGGCTCGCGGCCTGCGCTCCGCCCACCCCCGCCGCCTCCCCGGGCAGGCTCGTGGTGGCCGGCTACGGAGGCTCGTACCAGGAGGCCTTCGAGCAGGCCGTGCTGCCCGGCTTCGAGAAGTCCTGCGGCTGCGAGGTCACCTACATCGCCGGCAGCTCCACCGACACCGTGGCCAAGCTCAAGGCCCAGCAGGACGCGCCGCAGATCGACGTGGCCCTCATCGACGACGGGCCGCAGGCCCAGGCGGCCGAGGCCGGGCTGCTGGCCAGGCTCGACCCGGCCAAGGTCACCCGCCTGGGCAAGGTGGAGAAGGTGGCCAGGCTCGACGGTGACGTCGGGGTCGGCTTCGCGCTGACCGCCACCGGGCTCGCCTACAACCGCGACTGGTACGCCGAGCACGGCGTGCCCGCCCCCAAGCGCCTGGCCGACCTGGCCGACCCCAGGCTCAAGGGCAAGGTCGTGCTGCCGTCGATCAGCAACACGTACGGCGTGGGCGCGCTCATGCTGGCCGCCCGCGCCGACGGCGGCTCCGAACGGGACGCCGGTCCGGGCTTCGAGGGCGTGAAGAAGGTGGCGGCCAATGCGTTCACCTTCGACACCACGGCCGACGTGTCCAACTACTTCCTCCAGGGGCAGGCCGTCGCCTCCGTCTGGGGCGGGTCGCGGGTGGAGACGCTGGCGGACAAGGACTTCCCGATCGCGTTCGTGCATCCGGAGGGCGGCGCCATCCCGCTGCTGGCCACCGCGAACGTGGTGAACAAGGCGCCGCACCCGGACCTGGCGCAGCAGTTCGTCAACGCCCTCCTGCAGCCGGGCATCCAGAGCAAGCTGGCCGCCGAGGGCTACGACGGGCCGACCGTCACCGACGCCGAGCTCGACCCGGCGGTGGCGGAACGGGTGGTGGGCCCCGAGCAGGCGGCCGAGATGAAGCCGCTGGACTGGACCGTCGTCAACAACGCGCGGTCCGCGTGGACGGACCGGTGGACGAAGGAGGTTGAGCGGTCGTGAAGACCCGCACCACCCGGCAGGAGGGTGAACGCTCGATGAGCACGAGCACCACCGAGATGCCCGCGGACCCGTCCGCGCGGCGCGGGCGGCTGCGCCTGGACGGCGTGCGCAAGGTGCTGGGCGGCAAGGAGGTCGTCTCCGCGGTGGACCTGGAGACCGAGCCGGGCGAGTTCCTCACCCTGCTCGGGCCGTCGGGCTGCGGCAAGACCACCACGCTCAACATGGTGGCCGGGCATCTCAGCGCCGACGGCGGCGTGATCGAGGTGGACGGCACCGACGTCACCGGCACTCCGCCGCACCGCCGCTCCATGGGCATGGTCTTCCAGTCGTACGCCCTGTTCCCGCACATGACGATCGCCGACAACGTGGCGTTCGGCCTGCGGATGCGGAAGGTGCCGGCGGCCGCGCGCAGGAGGCAGGTCGAGGAGGTGCTGGAGATGGCCGGCCTCGAGGGCATGGCCGGCCGGCACCCGCGCCAGCTGTCCGGCGGCCAGCAGCAGCGCGCCGCGCTGGCCAGGGCCCTGGTCATCCAACCCGACCTGCTGCTGCTCGACGAGCCGTTCTCGAACCTCGACGCGCAGTTGCGGGTGCGCCTGCGCGAGGAGGTCGTCGCGCTGCAGCGGCGCATCGGCACCACCACCATCCTCGTCACCCACGACCAGGAGGAGGCGCTGGCGGTGTCCGACCGGATCGCGGTCATGGCCGACGGCGTCATCCACCAGCTCGACCGGCCGCGGGAGATCTACCTGCGGCCGGCCACGGACTTCGTGGCGCAGTTCATCGGCGAGGTCAACGCCCTCGACGGCACCGCGACGGGCGGCGACACCTGCGAGGTCGCGGGGGCGCGGGTCGGCGCCACCCCGGTGGGCGACCCGCCCGCTCCCGGCGCCGGCGTGCGCGTCTACGTGCGGCCCGAGGTCGTACGCGTCCAGACCGGCGGCGACGGGCTCACAGGCACCGTGCGGGAGACCCGCTTCCTCGGCTCGCGCATCCGCTGCGTCGTCGCCACCGGGGCGGGCGACGTGACGGCGGCCCTGCCGTTCGACGCGCGGGTGCCCGCGGAAGGGGAGGAGGTGACCTGCGCATGGCGGCCGTCGGACGCCTCACTGGCGACCAGGTGAGCAGACCCGCGAACCATCCGCGCCGGCGTACGGGCCTGCTGCTCGCGCTGCCCGCCATCGTCATCTTCGCGCTGCTGTTCGTGGCGCCGCTGTTCACGCTGGTGGCCAACAGCTTCAGGACGCAGACGGGCGCGTTCACGATCGGCAACTACGCACGCTTCCTCGGCGACCCGTTCTACCGGGAGGTGTTGTGGAACACCCTCAAGGTCGCCGCCCTCACCACGGTGGGCTGCCTGCTCATCGGCTACCCGTTCGCCCTCTACATGCGCGGCCGCTCACCCCGGGTGCGCAACTGGCTGGCGCTGCTGCTGCTGTCGCCGCTGCTGATCAGCATGGTCATCCGCGCGTACGGCTGGCTCGTGGTGCTCGGGCCGAACGGGCCGGTCGCGGGCGTGCTGGCGTGGTTCGGGATCACCCCGCCGCAGCTGCTCTACAACGACACGGCCGTGCTCATCGGCATGGTCCACGTGATGCTGGCGTACATGGTGCTGCCGCTGATGGGCAGCCTCGACCGGATCGACCCGACGCTCGTGCCCGCCGCCAAGGGTCTCGGCGCGTCCGGCTGGACCTGTTTCTGGCGGATCACGCTGCCGCTGTCCGCTCCCGGCATGCTGGCCGGGGCCATGATCGTGTTCAGCCTGACCGCGTCCAGCTTCGTCACCCCCGCGATCCTCGGCGGGCCGAAGGTGAAGCTCATGCCGTACTTCGTCTACACGCAGGCCACGACCACGCTCGACTGGCCGTACGCGGCCGCGATCGGGTTCGTCCTGGTCGTCGTGACGACCGGGCTGCTGCTCGGCTACTCGCGGCTGCTGCGCCGGGGGCGCGGGGAGGTGGTGTTCGGATGACCCGGCTCACCCGCGCGCTCGGCACGGTCTTCGCCGTCCTCGTCGGGCTGTTCCTCATCGCGCCCGTCGCCGTCACCGTGGCCTCCTCGCTCACCGCCACCTCGTACGTGACCTTCCCGCCGCAGGGCATCACGCTGCGCTGGTACGCGGAGGTGTTCGGCAAGCCGGAGTTCCTGTCGTCGTTCGTGCTCAGCGCCGGGGTGGCGCTGGCCGCTGCGGCGATCTCCGCGGTGGTCGGGCTGGCCGGCGGGCTGGCCATCCACCGCTACCGCTTCCCCGGCCGCGGCGCGCTGGAGGCGGTGTTGTCCAGCGCGTTCGCGGTGCCGACGATCGTGCTCGGCATCGGGCTGCTGCAGTGGTTCGCGCAGATGGGGCTGGCGTCGAGCCCGCTCACGCTGCTCCTGGCCCACCTCGTGCTGACCGTGCCGTACGCGGTGCGGCTCGTCCTCGCCGGGCTCGCCGGGCTGGACCGGTCGGCGGAGAAGGCCGCCGCCGGGCTGGGCGCGCCGCCGTTCCTGGTGTTCTGGCACGTGACGCTGCCCGCCGTGCGCGGCGCGCTGGTCGGGGGCGCGTTCTTCGCGTTCATTACTTCTTTTGACGATCTCACCGTCGCTCTGTTCGTGGTCACCACCGACCTGCAGACCCTGCCCGTGCGGATCTTCAACTACATGCAGTACGACTACGACCCGACCGTCACCGCCATCGGCACGCTGATGGTGTTGTTCGCCGTGGTCGCGGTCGTCGTCATCGAACGTTTCGTCGGCGTGGCCAGGCTGTTCGGCGCCGACACCGACCACAAGTGAGAGGAGCCACTGTGCGAGTCGTCGTCATCGGTGCGGGGGTGGTCGGGTCCGCGATCGCGGCCGGTCTCACCCGGCGCGGCGCGCAGGTCACCGTACTGGAGGCCCGGACCCCGGGCTCCGGTACGACGTCCACCTCGGTCGCCTGGGTCAACGCCAACAACAAGACCCCGAAGGAGTACTTCGACCTCAACCACGCCGCCGTCTGGGCGCACCACGAGCTGCCCGGCGACTGGCACTTCCCCACGGGCAACCTCGAATGCGCGGTCACCGACGAGCACAAGGGCCTGCTGGAGGAGCGCGTACGGCGGCTGCTCGCCATGGGCTACCCCGTCGAGCGGGTGACCGCCCGGCGGGCGCGGGCGCTGGAGCCCGACCTGGTGCCGCCGCCCGGCGACGCCGAGTACGTGTTCTACCCCGGCGAGGCGTACGTGCTGCCGCTGCGGCTGCTCGGCCGGCTGCTCGGCGAGGCGCGCGACCGTGGCGCGGTGGTCGAGTGCGGGGCCGAGGTCACCGCCGTGGAGACGTCCGGCGCGGGCGCCAAGGTGACGCTGGCCGACGGGCGCACGTACGCGGGCGACGTGGTGGTGACGTGCGCCGGCCGCTGGACGCAGCAGGTGGCCGCGCTGGCCGGGGTGGACGTGCCCATGCTCGACCCGGCCGTGTCCGGGACGGTCACCAACGGGTTCCTGGTCACCACGTCGCCGGTGCCCGCCCGGCTGTCCCGGGTGCTCACCACCGGCGCGCTCAACCTGCGCCCCGACGGCGGCGGCCGGCTGCTGCTGCAGTCACTGCACCTGGACGGGCTGGCCGACCCGGCGCTCCCGGTGCCGGGCGAGGTCGTCGACGAGATCCTCGGCCTGCTGCCGAAGGTGCTGCGCGCCACCGAGGGCGCCACGGCCGAGCGGGCGGTCGTCGGCCAGCGGGCGATGCCGGGCGACGGGCTCACCGTGGCCGGCTTCGCCGACGCCGGCCGGCGCGTGTACACCGTGGCCACGCACAGCGGGGTGACGTTGGCGCCGCTGCTGATGGACGAGGTGGCGGGCGAGCTGTTCGGGGAGGAGTCCGCGCTGCTGGCGCCGTTCCGTCCCGGCCGCTTCGCCGGCGGCGCCGTACGGCCCGCCCCGGCTCCGGCCCGCCGCCCCGGCCAGCAGTGACCGAGGGTCCGGCCGGTTCAGGTCCGGACCGTCCAGTCCGCCACCCGCCGCAGGAACGTCGTCGCGGTCGGCAGGTGAGCGTCGTCCGGGGACAACACCACCGCGTGGAACGCGTGCGGCATGCCGTCGTAGACGTCGAACGCCGTGTCGACGCCGGCGGCGGAGGCTGCCTCGGCGAAGCGCCGGGAATCGTCGAGGAGCACCTCGTCGCCGCCCGCGACGATCAGGAGGGGCGGCAGCCCGCGCAGGTCGCCGTAGAGCGGCGACTGCGGCGCCTGGTCCGGACGGGCCCCCGCGAGATACTGCTCGCCGATGGGGCCCATGATGTCCGGGTCGATGAGGTCGAGGCCCTTGTTGGTGCGGATGGACGGGCTCGAATCCGTGAAGTCGGTGATGGGGGAGACCGCCACGGCGCCCGCCGGCAGGGGGTCGCCGGCCTCGGCGAGCACCAGGAGCGCCGACAGCAGCAACGTCCCGCCGGCCGACTCGCCGGCGAGCAGGATCCGCCCGGCGGGCACGTCCTGGGCGAGCAGGCTCCGGTGGACGGCCACCACGTCATCGACGGCCGCGGGGTAGGGGTGGGCCGGTGCGAGCCGGTAGTCGACGGCGAAGGCGGGGCGGCCCGTCGCCCGGGAGAGGCGATGGGCCATGATCTGCTCCATGGCCGGGTTGCTGTGGGAGAAGCCCCCGCCGTGCACGTAGATCGTGACGCCCGCGTCGGGCGTCACTCCGGGCGCGGTGACCCACATGCCGGGGACGCCGCCGGTCCGCGGCAGGACGGGGGTCACGTCGGCGTCGGCGTCGAGCATGGGCGGGTCGGTGAACAGCGTTCCCAGCCGGGCGCGTACGGCGGTCCTGGCTTCGGGCGTGATGGAGATGTGTGCGAGCTGCACGATGGATCCCTTCGATCAGGTGGACAAGCGTGGGTGAGCATGGCGTGGCGGCGGCATCGGTGGCCGCGGGCACGCGGGGATGAGCCGGGGGGAGACTCATGCGGGTCCGTGCCGGGCGCTGGGCGCCGTCAGGGGCACGGAGACGTCACGCGGTTCGCGGAAGGATCAGGTGAGGTCCGTGCACATGAAGATCAACCCCCGGGTGTCAGGTGCCGCCCACCCGCCGCCGTCCACCTGGCGGCGTCACACGACACGTCGAGCATTACAACCGTGCCGTCCGCGCGGTGTCAAGCGCCGGGTGCGTGCTCACGCCGCGACGTCGGGCCCGGCGGCGGCTGATCGCGGCACCGCGAGGTTCCCGTACAGGCTGAGCGGGTACGCGTACTTCCTCCGGTGAGAAAGGCCTAGGGGTACGTCGATGATCGAGAGGCTGATCGAGCTGGGCGAGTTCGGCGCGGAGGCCGCGGTCGCCCTCACCCGCAACGGGCTGCTGCGCCCGGCCCACCCTGCCGCGCTCGCCCGGGTGGTGGAGGCGTACCGGCATTTCCACGTGACCCCCGCCGCCGGGCTGGCGATGGCGGCGGCGCGCTGGCCGGACCGGCAGGCGATCCTGGACGAGGACGGCGCGCTCACGTTCGCCGAACTGGACGAGCGCGCCGCCGCGCTGGCCGGCGGCCTGCACCACCGGCTCGGCGTGGGAGAGGGGACCACGGTGGCGGTCATGTGGCCCAACCACCGAGGGTTCGCCGAGGCGGTCGCGGCCGTGTCCCGGCTGGGCGCGGACCTGCTGCTGCTCAACACCGGGCTGGCCGGTCCGGCCCTGCGCGACGTGCTGCGCCGCGAGCAGGTCGGTGTGCTCATCGCCGCGCCCGGCCTGCCGCCGGTGGACTTCGCCGGTCGGCGCGCCGACGACCTCGACGAGCTCATGCGCTCCGGCGCCCCGCCCGCTCCGGTGCCGAGGCGGCCGGGACGGCTGGTGCTGCTCACCTCGGGCACGACCGGCCTGCCCAAGGGCGCGCCCCGGCGGCTGTCGGTGGCGGAACTGGCCGAGCCTTTCATCTCAATGCTCGCCACCGTGCCGGTGCGCGGCGGCGAGCCGATGCTCATCGCGCCGCCGCTGTTCCACGGGCTCGGCATCCTTTGGTACGCGGTCGCGCTCGTGCTCGGATGTCCCGTCATCCTGATGCGCCGATTCGACCCCGACGCCGTGCTCGACGCCTTGGAGCGGCACCGGGCCGGCGCGCTGGTCGCCGTGCCCGCCATGCTGTCGCGGCTGCTGGCCCGCGAGCCCCGCGACCTGCCCGCCCTGCGGGTGGTGGTCTCCGGCGGCGCCGCGCTCCGGCCCGACCTCGCCACCGCGTTCATGGACGCCTACGGCGAGGTGCTGCACAACCTGTACGGCTCCACCGAGGCCGGCTGGGTGGCCCTCGCCACGCCGGAGGACCTGCGGGATGCCCCCGAGACGATCGGCCGCCCGCCGCGCGGCGCCACCGTGCGGATCGCGGGACCGGACGGGGAGGAACTGCCGCCGGGCGAGGTGGGGCGGGTCCTGGTCGGCGGCGGACTGGCGTTCGGCGCGCGGGCGGGCGAGCTGATGAGCACGGGCGACCTGGGACACCGGGACGAGCGAGGGTTGCTGTTCATCGACGGCCGCGACGACGACATGATCGTCTCCGGCGGGGAGAACGTCTTTCCGCAGGAGGTCGAGAACCTCCTGGCCCGCCTGCCGGGCGTCGCCGACGTGGCCGTGCTGGGCGTGCCCGACGAGGAGTACGGCCAGCGGCTGGCGGCGTACGTGGTCGCGGAGGAGGGCGTCACCCTGTCGGCCGACGAGCTCAGGAGCGCGGTGAAGGCGGAGCTGGCGGGCTTCAAGGTGCCGCGCGACATCGTGTTCGTGCCGTCGGTGCCGCGCAACCCGACCGGCAAGGTCGACCGCGCCCGGCTCACCGGCGACTGACCCAGCCGGCGCCGCGGCCCACCCGACGGGCCGCCGGGCGGACGAGGCGGCGGCCGGTCAGGGGCGGCGGCCGGTCAGGGGCTCAGCGGCGGTGAGGCCGTGCCGTGGGGGTTGTCGATGACGTAGCGCCACCGGCCGTCCGGGCCGCACCGGACGACGTCGGTGGCCGTCCCGGACAGGTCGATCTGGCTGCCGTCCCTCGCGGTGCCGCGCATCGACCAGTCGACGATGAGCAGGGCGATGTCGCCGGCGACGTACACGTGCCTGGGACACGCCTCGATCGGCAGGCCGAAGCTCCGCAGGTGCTCGTTGGCGGCCAGGAGGCCGGGGCCGGTGACGGGATGGCCGGGGACGGGGACGAGCACGGCGTCGTCCTCGTAGACGTGGTCGAGGGCCGCAGGGTCGTGGGTGTTCATGGCCGCCACGAAACGGGCGGCGGCGCCGGCGGGGTCGCCCGCGAGCACGACGTGAGGCCGTGAAGTGTCATGAGTGTTCACGACAGAACGATCATATCAAGGGGAGGGTTCGCCGCCGGCGGCGGGGGCGAGGTCGAGCGTGGCCAGAGCGCCGCCTTCCCGCGGGTTGGCGAAGGTGAGCCGGGCGCCCAGGACGGCGGCCTGGCCCGCGGCGATGGTCAGGCCGAGGCCGTGGCCGGGGGTGGTGCGGTCGCCGCCCTTGCGGAACCGGGCCGGCCCGTCGCGCAGCAGGTGGCCGGGGAAGCCGGGGCCACGGTCGCGGACGGTGACGCGGGGTCCGTCGACGACCACGGTGATCGGCGCCCGGCCGTGCCGGGTGGCGTTGGTGAGCAGGTTGGCCAGGATGCGCTCCAGGCGGCGCGGGTCGGTGGCCACGACGGTGCCGACGCGGACCACGACCCGCGCGTCCGGTGCGAGAGCGGCCGCGCGGTGCGTGGTGAACTCCCCGAGCGCGACGTCCGACAGTGCGGGGCGTTCTGTGGCGGTGTCGAGGCGGGCCACCTCCAGCACGTCTTCGACGAGGGCGCGCAGGGCCTTGGTGCGCTCCTGCACGATGTCGGTCATCCTGCCGGGCGGCAGCAGCTCGGCGGCGGTCGTGAGGCCGGTCAGCGGGGTGCGCAGCTCGTGGGCGATGTCGGCGGTGACCCGGCGTTCGGCTTCGAGGCGGGCCTGCAGGGCGCCCGCCATCGCGTCGACGGCGTGGGCGAGCTCGGTGGCCTCGTCGTGGGAGCGGCCGCCGATCGCCGCGCCCACCCGGACGGTGGGGTCGCCGGCGCTGACGTGCCGGGCGGCGGTCGCGGCCCGGCGCAGCCGGTCCGACAGCCGCGCGCCTATCGCTATCCCGGCCAGGGTGCCGCCGGCGACGACAGCGGCCGAGCCCAGCAGCAGGACCCGGTCGAGCGCGGCCAGGTCGTCGAGGCTGTGCCGGTAGTCGGAGCGCAGGGACAGCACGTGGTCGCCGGTGCCGGCCGCCGCCCAGACGAAGGTGCCCTCGGAGGTCTGGCGCAGCGCGGTGGCGACCTTCCCGCCGCGCACCGCCGCGCGCAGGTCGGCGGGCACGGCCGGGTCGTCCAGCCGGCTGCCGAAGGCCGGCTGGCTGCCGCGGTGATATTCGCGCAGCAGCAGCTGGATGCGTTCGGACTGCAGGCGGTGGGCGTCGTCGGCCTGCTTGCGGGCGTAGGCGAGATGGACGATGAGGCTCAGCGCCACCGCCACGACGACGCTGACCGCGGCGACCGTGGCACTGATCTTCCAGCGCAGGCTCATCCGCCGTGGTCCCCTCGCGCGCGGGAACCTCACTCGCCCTCCGCGCGCAGCTTGTAGCCGAAGCCGCGTACCGTCTCGATGCGGTCGCTGCCGATCTTGGTGCGCAGCCGCTGCACGTGGATGTCGGCCAGCCGCGAATCGCCGCCGTAAGCGTAGTCCCAGACGCTTTCCAGCAGCACGTCCCTGCTGAGCACCACGCCGGGCGACTCGGCGAAGCGCAGCAGCAGCCGCATCTCGGTCGGGGTGAGCGCCACCGGCCTGCCGCCGCGCAGCACCCGCATGCCGTCGACGTCGATCTCCACGTCGCCGAAGCGCAGCGGGCGGACCCGCCGTCCGGCTGGAGCGCCGCCCTGCGTCGTGCGGCGCAGCACCGCGCGGATGCGGGCCAGCAGGACCGAGCCGTCGAAGGGTTTGGTGACGTAGTCGTCGGCCCCGGCCTCCAGGCCGACGACGACGTCGACGGCGTCGTCGCGGGCCGACACCATGATCACCGGGACGAGGCTCTCCTCGCGGATGCGCCGGCACAGGCTCACGCCGTTCATGCCGGGCAACATCACGTCCAGCAGCACCACGTCGGGAGTGCGGGCGCGGAAGGCCTCCAGCCCGGCCATCCCGTCGGCGGCGGTCGTGACCGTCAGGCCGTCGCGTTCGAGGGTCAGCTGGGTCACTTCCCGGATCACCTCGTCGTCCTCGACGAACAGCACGTGCGGGGTCTCGGTGGCGTCCATGAAATCCCTGTCCATCCTTCGTGTCGTCTCACGCGCCGTCGGGGACGAGCGTGCGGCCGCTCCAGCGAAGCGGCGTCTCCCTCGTGGCGGTCGGGCAGGAGGCGGCGTCGCCCGGCCGGTATTCCGGCCGCACCAGGACCAGGGCGGCGTCGCGGACCTCGACGCGGCTGCCCACGCCCTCGTGGGCGTAGACGCGCCGGTCCGGCTGCCCTCCGGTGAGACGGTAGACGTAGGTGCCACGGGTGCCCTCATAACCGCAGGCGCGGCCCGGGCAGACGTAGACGGTGACGACCACCAGGTCGACGTGCCCCCAGTCGCCGGAAAGGGAGACCTCCTCGGTGTGGACGGGGAACCTGCCGTGCTCACACCGTCTGATCGCGGCCGTCTCCCGCGTGCCCAGGCGCGGATCCTCGCGCAGCACCTGCATCCCGTCCAGGTCGGACCGGGTGCCGGCGGCCGTCTGCGCCGGCGTGGGCGAGGCCGTGCCCTGGCTGGGCTGTCCTTCCACTCGCACCCGCGGATCGATCCCGCACCCGGCCACGACAGCCGACCCGGCCAGGGCCAGCCCGCACAGCACGGCGCCCGCGACGGCGAGCGGTTTTCTCAACGACATGCCGCAGATAATACATTGCCGCGCATTGTTACAAGACCTATGGATTACCGCTGGCATTTCGATGTGAAAGCTGAAATGAATCGACGGCCACCGCCTTTACGGTGGACGCCGTGAAGCTCCGTCGAGGAGCCGAGTGCCGTACCGGCCTGCGCGTCAGGGCCGGTACAGCGGCCGGGAAGCGCCCGCCGGCAAGCCGCGAGGCGTTCCCCGCGGAGAAATTCCGTGACGCATTGAGAAAGACATCGAATTCGCCGAGCAGGCGGAGAAAGCCGGGACCATGCCCCTGTCTTGGGAGGCCTACCAGAAATGAACCATCCCGTGGACGTTCCCCATGACGCCCCGCCGGGCGCTCAGCCGACGGTCCGCTCCCGGCCCCCGCGGGGGCGGCTGCCGGGGCTGGACGCCGTGCGGGCGCTGGCCATCGTCGGCATGGTCTACATGCACGTCAGCCCGACCGGCTGGCTCAGCCCGGCTCCCATGCCGGACAAACCAGGTGTGCTCGACTGGGTCGAGCACACCGTCTCCGGCCGCTCGATGAGCCTGTTCGTGCTGATGGCCGGCATCTCGGTGGCGCTCATGACCGGCGGGCCGGCGCCGCTCGGCGGCGACCGGCTGGCGACGTCCAGGAAACGGCTGGCCGTCCGCGCGGTCATGCTGTTTCTGATCAGCCTGTGCGTGGATCAGCTGTCCGGCATGAACCTGTCGATCCTCGAGTTCTACGCCGTGTGGCTGCTGCTGCTGATCCCGCTGGTACGGCTGCGCCCGGGCACGCTGCTGGCGGCCGCCGGCGTCCTCGGGGCCGTGCTCCCCGTCTTCTGCTTCATCGTGCTCAACCACGGCCGCGATTGGGCCATCTCCCCGATGAACAGCGCCGGTGCCGAGCAGGCCTTCGGCCTGGCGGTGCTGCTGAACCCGCAGGACTGGCTCGCCAAGGTGCACCAGCTGCTACTGGGCGGTGGATTCCAGACGCCGTACGCGATCCCGCTGCTGCTGGCCGGGCTGGCCATCGGACGGCTCGACCTGCGCAGCCGCGCCGTGCGCGCGAAGATGGCCGGCTGCGGCGCGCTGCTCGTGGCCGTCTCCTGGCTGGTGTCGTGGGTGGCGCTCGTCCCGCTGGGCGCCGAGCGGGCGCTGGCGGACATGATGAAGTCCGCGGGTGGGCCGATGGTGCAGCCGTGGGCGTCGGTGCTGACCCTGCCGCCGCACCAGCTGTACGCGCTGAGCATTCCGATGGCGCCGATGATGGTCGGGGTCGGCCTGCTGCTGCTGGCCGGGTTCCTCACGCTGCTGGAGCGGCCGGGCTGGCAGCGGGCGCTGCTGCCGCTGACCGCCGCGGGAAGCCTGTCGCTGACGTGGTACGCCGCCCACCAGGTCGTCATCGAGCGGACGGCCGGCGACCCGCCCTACGCCTTCACCCTGTTCGCCGGCATGGTCGTCTTCGCCTTCGTCTTCTCGCCGCTGTGGCTGCGATGGATCCGGCGCGGGCCGCTGGAATGGCTGGTGCACCGGGTCACCGTCATGGTCGCACGCGACCCGGCGACGGCCAGGCACAAGGGCGCGTAGGCGGCGTGCGTGCGGCCGGGCCAGGGGCACCCCAGCGCTCGGTCCCGGCCGCCCTGCTCACCGCCTGCGGCGGCCGGCCGGCAACAGGACGCACGCGAGGGCTCCGAGCACGACGGTGGCGAGTCCTGAGGCGCCGAGCGTCGCCTGCGCGCCCAGCGCCGTCGTGACAGGACCGCCCAGCGCGGTGCCGAGCGGCGCTGCCGTGAGCAGCGCCGCGCTGCGGGCGGCCAGCATCGCGGCCAGGTGCTCCGGCGGCGCCTTGGCCTGCATGAGCGTCACCGACAGTGCCACGAACGGCCCGTAGACGGCGCCGCCGAGCCCGAAGCACACGACGGTCACGGCCGTCGGCGCGCCGAACCCGAACGGCAGCAGCAGGATCCCCCAGCCGAGCACGATGCCGACGGTCACGGGCCAGAGCGGCAGCCGCCGCAGCGCGCCGACGGCCAGCCCGCCGAACACGGCTCCGACGCCGAACACCATCCAGTACAGGCCGAGCAGCGTGCCCGGCGCGCCCAGATCGTGGGTCACGTGGAGCGGCAGTGCCACCTCGACCGGGCCGTACAGCAGGTTGAAGAACCAGGTGAGCGTCAGGAGCCCGAGCAACTCGGGATGGGAGCGCAACAACGCGAGCCCGCCGCGGGCGGCCGTCCGGTCGACGGGGGAGACCCGCCCCGATCCGGGCAGGCGGGTGCGCAGCACGACCACGGCGAGGAAGACGTAGGTGAGGGCGTCCAGGCCGACCACGAGCGCCGTGCTCACGTACGTCACCAGCACCCCCGCGATCGCGGGCCCGGCGATCGTGGCGGCGAATTCGAGCGAGCTGACGAGGGTGTTCGCGGCGAGCCGATGCTCGCCCGGCAGCAGCTCGGCCAGCAGCGTGTACTTGGCCGCGCTGCCCCACGCGTGCAGTAGGGACGAGACCGCGAGCAGCGCGACGTACAGCGGCAGGCTGAGCAGCCCCGCGAACCAGGCGAGCGGCACGACGCCGAGGAACACGCCGCGCACCACGTTGTCGGCGAGCAGCACCCACCTGGCCGGCACCCGTCGCAGGCGCCGGCCCAGCACCAGCGCGCCGGCCACGCCCGGCATCGTGTACGCGGCCACCGCGCCGCCGACCCACAACCCCGCGCTCGCCTGCGGCGCGAGCTCGATGGCGAGCCATGCCACGGCGACGAAGCTCATGCCGTCCCCGAGATAGGAGACGGCGAAGCCGAGGATCAGCCGCCGGAACACCCGATGGGCGAGCACCGGCCGGTAGGCGGCGGGGACGAGACGTCGGAGCACGGAAGGCGCGTGCGAGACCATGAGCGGCGGATCGGCTCAGCGCGGGTCCCGGACGCGGCGCGAGGCCGTCCGCCGGAGCGCGGGGCTCGCCGGGTCGTGCGGAATGGAGATGGTGTGAACCGTGATGTGCATGGTCATCAGGTTATGGGTCGCTATGAGAGCGATGCTTCTCGAAAACTGACCGGTCGCCTCGACGGGCCGCGAGGGCGGGCCCCGGCGACGGCCCGGGGTTCACGCGGCGGAGGCGCGGGCCCGGTCCAGGATGCCCAGCGTCAGATCCTCCTGCACGTCCTCCAGGTTCCACCGGGAGTCGCGGTAGGCGTGGTTGCTGACCCAGAACGTCATCACGCCGTCGTCCAGCGACCTGGCGTACGACGCCAGCGACCAGGAGTTGCCGCCGTCGTGCCAGGCGATCCGGCCGTCGCCGGTGCCGTGCATGCTCCAGCCGTACGCGTACGACTCGTCGGAGTCGGGCATCGGCGCGTACGGGGTGAACAGCTTGTCCTTGGCACCGCCGGGCAGGACGGTGTCGCCGATCAGCGCGCGGTGCCAGCGGAACATGTCGCGGGCGGTGGACAGCATGCCGCCGTTGCCGCGCAGGTTCCAGTAGGGGCCGTCCGGTGCCCGCGGATGTTCGTCGGGCCGGCCCTTCGCGCGGCCACCGGCGTCGTACTCCACGGCCATCCGGCTGCGGTCCCAGTGGGGCAGCACGTACCCGGTGCTGGTCATCCCGGCGGGGGCGAACAGGTGCTCGGCCAGGAACTCCTCGTAGCCGAGGCCGGAGACCTTCTCGATGATCGCGGCGAGCACGCTGTAGCCGGCGTTGGAGTAGCGGAACCGTTCGCCGGGGGCCGACAGCGGTGCGGAGGCCAGCGCCCGGGCCAGCAGGCCCTCGCGTGACAGCACTTCGTAGTCGTCGCCCAGCGACTCGGGAAGGCCCGCCGTGTGGGTCAGCAGGTGGTGCACGGTGATCCCCTGTTTGCCGGGCGGGACCTGCCCGAGGTGGGCGCTGATCGGGTCGCTGGTGCGCAGCCTGCCCATCGTCTCGAGCTTCAGGATCGCGGCCGCGGTGAACTGCTTGGTGATCGACATGACGTCGTACACCGTGTCGCAGGTCGCGGGGGTCCCGGCGGCGCGGTCGGCCAGGCCGAAGCCCTCACAGTCCACGATGCGGTCGCCGCGCGCCGCGATGACCGTGCCGCCCGGTCCTTCCGGCAGCGTCCTGGCCAGGAAGTCGGATATCGGTTCGTCGGCGGCGGGCGAGCACGCGGTCATCGCGAGCACGAGCAACAGCAGCGCACCTGTACGCATGGGGCCTCCAGCGATCGGAAGGCACCAGTTGACTCGCGCCGCCAGGACTGATCAACATGTCGGGGTGTCCGGGTTCGTACGGGACACCGTACGTCCAGGTCAGCGTCCCGGGCCCGCACCCGCAGATCGACACAGGAGCCGATCATGACCACCACACCGCCGCCGCCACCGGTCACCGGCGAGGCCGCATTCATGCAGGAACTCCGCCGGCTCAAGGCCTGGTCGGGCCAGAGCTTCCGGCAGCTCGAACGCCGCGCGTCCGCCGCCGGGGACGTGCTGCCCTCCTCCACCGCCTCCACCATGCTCGGCAGGAACCGGCTGCCCCGGCACGAGGTGCTCGTGGCGTTCGTCCGGGCCTGTGGCCTCGACGAGGAGCAGGTGCGAGCCTGGGCGGACGCCCGCGCCGCCATCGCCGCTCCGGCAGCCGCTCCGGCAGCCGCTCCGTCGGCCCATCCGGAGGGGCCGACGGAGGGGCCGCCACGGCGGTGGGCGGCGCCGACCCGGGGGTGGCGGGTCGTCGCCGCGGTGGCGGCCCTGGTGGCGGCCCTGGTGGCGGCCCTGGTGGCGGCCTTCGCCGGAGGGGCGGTCCTGACGTTCGGAGGCGACGCGATCGAGACGTACGAGACGACCGTCGTACGCTGACCCCGGCCCGGGTCAGAAGGCGTTGACGAGGACGACGTACACGGTGGTGCCGATGCCGACGCTCAGGATCGTGCGGCGGCCGAAGGCGAGATGGGCGCCCGCGGTGACGGCCACGGCGAGCAGCGCGGGCAGCGCCGCCCGTGGTTCCGCGGTGATGGTGCCGTGCAGGGCGGTGACGGCGAGGATCGCGAGGATGCCCACCGGCATCCACATCGCCAGGTGCCGTGCCGTCGCCGACGTGCGGAGCCCGCGCAGCGCCGCGAAGGGAACGGCGCGCAGGGCGAAGGTGATGCCGAAGACGATCGCGAGGACGGCGAGCAGGTAGGGCGTGCTAGGCACTGCCGGCCACCTCCTGGGGCCGGCCCGCGTTCCGGCGGGCGGCGAGCGCGTGGCGGGCCAGCAGCAGGGCGAGGAACAGCAGCAGCGCGGTGAACAGGGCTGCTTCCGGGGTCAGCACGAGCGCTGCCGCGACGCTCGCCCCGGCCAGCACGACGGAGGGGAGCTCGCTGCGCGAGCGGACCGCGTCCAGGGCGAGCGCCGTGAACAGGGCGCACAGGGCGAATTCCAGGCCCTTGACCGGGCCGGGCAGGGCCGTGCCGAGCGCGACGCCGGCCAGGCCGCCGCCGATCCAGTACGCCTCGCAGGCGACCTGCATCGCCAGCAGCCGGGGCGCCGAGCGTTCGGCCTCGGGCAGGGCGGCGTTGACCGCGTACGCCTCGTCGATCATCGCGTAGACGGCGTACGCCTTGGCCAGCGGGTGCCTGACCACGTGCAGCGGGAAGGAGAAGGCGTAGAAGACGTGGCGGAAGTTGACCACCAGGACGGTCAGGGCGATCGCGCCCAGCGGCGTGACCGTGGCCGCCATCCCCACCACCAGCAGCTCCACGGAGCCGGCGAACGCGGACAGCGACAGGGCGGGGGCCAGCCACCAGGGCAGGCCGGCCTGGACGACCATCAGCCCGAGCGCGACCCCCAGCGGGAGGATGCCCAGCCCGGCGGAGAACGAGTCGCGCACCCCCGCGGCGATCTGCTGCCGCCGGGTGGCTGGGATGGACGCTGGGATGGACGCTGGGATGGACGCTGGGATGGACGCTGGGATGGACATGGTGACCTGCGGGGGAACGTGTTCTCGCACTTCTCAATGGTCTCGCGAAACACGTGCCATGTGGTTGCCGGAATTGCCCGTCAAGCGGCTTGTGGTGCAATCTTCTCACCGTGGATGCGATCGACCGAGCAATAATCAGCGAGCTGGAGCGCGAAGGGCGCCTGACGAATGTCGAGCTGGCCCACCGGGTCGGGCTCACCACGGGGCCGTGCCTGAGACGCGTCCAGCGGCTGGAGGCCGACGGCGTCATCCGCGGCTACCGGGCCGTCATCGACCCCGCCGCCGTGGGGAGGTCCTTCGAGGTGCTGATCGACCTCACCCTCGACTCGCAGGACGCGGGGACCGTGGAGCGCTTCGAGCGCACCCTGGCGCAGGCCGAGGAGGTCGTCGAGCTGCGCCGCCTGTTCGGCACCCCCGACTACTTCATGCGCGTGGCCGTCGCCGACCTGGCCGCCTACGAGACCTTCCTCAGCCAGTACGTCATGACGATCCCGGGCGTGAGGGGCGTCACGTCGAACTTCACGATGAAGAACATCAAGTCGGCCCCGTGACGGCGGGCTGGATCCAGCCCTCCTCTCACGCGCGGTGGGCGGCCGCGTGGCGGGAGGTGTCCTCGGTCAGCGCGGAGGCGGCGATGTCGGGCCGGTGCTCGCGCGCCAGGCGTACCGCGTCGGCCGACGTGGCCGCCTCGGCGGCCACCTCAAGGTCATCTCCACGTCGAACGCCCCACACCTGTGGCGCGACGCGACCGTGGCCCGTACGTTCGCCGAGTGGTGCGGCGTCGTGGACGTCGTGGTCGCCGTGCAGCTGATCGCCCTGGTGCGACGGGGATCCCAGGCGGCGGCCGGTGGCGCTCCGTGCGGACGGCCACTGCGGACGGCCACTGCAACTGCGTGCAGAAAGCCCGGCAGCGCTGGATCATCGCCGGCCTGTGATCGACGATAAAGGGCCGGAAGCATCCCTCACAGGAAAGGCCGATGTCATGCGTACACGCTTATGGGCGGTGCTCGCCGCCACGATCGCCGCGGTCCTGCTGGCGGCGCAGCCCGCGGCGGCCCAGGCGACGGTGGAGTTCTCCGCCGACTCCGGCGACCGGTGCCGCCACGGCGTCACCGAGGGCACGCTGGAGTGGGTGGAAGGACCCGTCATCCGGCCCGCGGTCGAGGTCGAGGGCACCCTGTCCGACAGCGCCGGCCCGTCGATCTGCGCCCCCGACGACATGCACTCCCGCGCCACCTTCACCGCCTACAACGGCGCCACCGTCGTCGACTCCGAGGAGGCCAAGGCGGACGACGCGACCGTGGCGGTGACGATCGCGCTGTCCGACGCGACCGGAGTCACCTCCATCGACCGCGTGGTCGTGCAGGTGTGCCGCTACAGCAACTCCCCGTTCGGAACCAGCTACTGCGGCCAGGCGGCCGAGTACAAGATGCCCTGAGGCGTGAACGGGGCGGCATCCTGGCCGGGTGCCGCCCGCGCGCCCTTGTCCGGCGCGTGAGCTTACTTGACGCCGCAGGCGGGAAGGCGGATGCACGGGGGCCGCGATCGGCTGGGAGGCGTCATGGTCACTTCGCGAGGCGTCTTCAGGCGCAAACCGGTGGAGCAGATCGCCACCGAGCACGAGGGGGAACTCGCCAGGACACTGGGGTTGTGGCAGCTGACCGCCATCGGCGTGGGCGGCATCATCGGTGCGGGCATCTTCGCGCTGGCCGGCGCGGTCGCCAACGAGACCGCGGGACCCGCCGTGCTGGTGTCGTTCCTCATCGCGGGTGTCGCCAGCGCCGCCGCCGCGCTGTCCTACGCCGAGTTCGCGGGAATGATCCCGAAGGCCGGGTCCGCCTACACCTACGGGTACGCCGTCCTGGGGGAGATCGTCGGCTGGTTCATCGGCTGGGACCTGCTGCTGGAGTACACCGCGATCGTCGCGGTCGTCGCCATCGGCATCTCCGGCTATTTCGGCTTCCTCGTCCAGGAGCTGGGGTTCGGGCTGCCCGCGTGGATGCTCGGCGCGCCCGGC
The DNA here is from genome assembly GCF_009908215.1 of Nonomuraea sp. K271. Lineage (NCBI taxonomy): Bacteria > Bacillati > Actinomycetota > Actinomycetes > Streptosporangiales > Streptosporangiaceae > Nonomuraea > Nonomuraea sp. K271. The sequence goes on from NZ_JAAAHR010000005.1 coordinate 106,468, forward strand.
ACCGGCGAGGGACGCGTGGTGGACCTGTTCGCGGTGCTGCTCTGCCTGCTCATCGCCTTCCTGCTGAACCTCGGCATCCGCACCGCCGCCCGGTTCGAGACGTTCGTGGTGGGGCTGAAGGTCGCGGTCGTGCTGCTCGTCATCGTGGTCGGCTTCTTCCACATCAACACCTCCAACTATCACCCCTTCTTCCCGTACGGGATCGGCGGGGCCATCACCGGAGCCGCCACCGTGTTCTTCGCGGTGTTCGGCTACGACGCGATGAGCACGGCGGCCGAGGAGTCACGCGACGCGCAGCGGCACATGCCCAAGGCGATCATCTACTCCCTGATCATCGCCATGGTGCTGTACGTGCTGGCCACGCTCGTGCTGACCGGCATGCAGAACTACCGGGAGATCGACCCCGAGAGCGGCTTCTCCTCGGCGTTCGTCTCGGTCGGGCTGTCCGGGCTGGCGTCGGTGATCGCGGTGGGTGCCATCATCGGCATCCTCACCGTCATGTTCACGTTCATGCTCGGCGTGACCCGCGTGTGGTTCTCGATGAGCCGCGACGGGCTGCTGCCGCAGTGGTTCGCCAAACTGCACCCGGTACGGCGCGTGCCCTCGCGTGTCACCTGGATCGTGGGCGTCGCCTCCGCCGTGATCGCCGGGTTCCTGCCCATCCAGGAGGCCGCCGAGCTGACGAACATCGGCATCCTGCTGGCGTTCGTCGTCGTCTGCCTGGCCGTGATCGTGCTCCGTTACCGCCGGCCCGGCCTGCGCCGGCAGTTCCGCACGCCCGGGATGCCGGTCGTGCCGGCCATCGGGGTGCTCTTCTCGATCTGGCTGATCACCTTCCTGGATCCGGCGACCTGGCTGCGCTTCGCCGCCTGGTTCGTGCTGGGGCTGGTCATCTACTTCGCCTACAGTCGCCGGCACTCCGCCCTGGAACAACCGCCGGCCGGGCCGGGCGAGCGCTGACGTACCGGACTGTGTGCCTGCGATCACACCGGGAAGGTGTCACGAAGCGAGGGCCGCGGGAGTCATGAGAGGGACATGACCCTCACAGTCAAGGAACGATCATGACCGATACCCGTACCGCTCTCCTGCGTGATCTGCACAAGCCCGGCGACCCGCTGATCCTGCCGAACGTGTGGGACGCGGGCAGCGCCACCGTCGTGGCCGAGGCCGGCTTCCCCGCCCTGGCGACGGCCAGCGCGTCCATCGCCGCCCTGCTGGGGCGCGGCGACCACCAGCAGGCGCCCGTCGAGGAGATGCTCGACATGGCCGCCAGGATCATCAGGGCCGTGGACGTACCGGTGACCGTCGACGCCGAGGGCGGCTACGGCCTGCCGGCCGGCGAGCTCGTCGAACGGCTCACCGCCATCGGCGCGGCCGGGTTCAACATCGAGGACACCGACTACCCGGGCGGGGGACTGGTCGACGCCGGCACGCAGGCCGAGCGCATCGCCGCACTCCGGGAGGCGGGCCCCGACCTGGTGATCAACGCGCGGATCGACGTGTTCCTGACCGGCTCGACGTCGGCCGAGGAGGTCGCGGAACGCGGGCGCCGCTACCTGGAGGCCGGCGCCGACTGCGTCTTCCCCATCCTGGCCCCGTCGGAGAAGGTGGTCGGCGACCTGGTGGAGGCCGTCGCCGGGCCGGTCAACGTCACCTGCATGCCCGGCATGGACCTGGGCAGGCTGGCCTCCCTCGGCGTCGCCCGCGTCTCGTTCGGCCCGTTGACGTACCTGACCGCGCTGGATGCGCTCAAGGCCATGGCGGGACGCATCCGCGCGGGCCGGGACCCGTACGCGGCCTGACCGGCGCGCGGAGGGCGGGCCGGCCCTCCGCGCGTCAGGCGGAGGCGCGGCCCAGGGCCCGCAGCTCGTCGGGGGAGAGCGCCGAGACGTTCTGGTCGATGGGAGTGTCGGAGTACTGGTGGATGGTCCAGGTCTTCCAGTCGGCGGGCGGCGTCACCGTCCCCTTAGGCTTGCTGTAGTGGGCCACCCACAGCGGGTACTCGGCCAGGCCCTTGCCGTGGGTGTCGGCGAAGTTCCAGCCGCTGTAGAACATCGGGGTAACCCCCGTCTCGGCCTTCACGTGCGACAGCCAGGCCTTGGCCCAGGCGTTGACCTCCTCGACGGACTTGCCGTCGGTGGTCTCCAGGTCCAGCACCAGCAGGTCACCGGGCTGGGAGGACTGCGAGTTCACCATGGACAGGAAGTGCTCGGCCTCGGCGATGGGGTCGTTGGCGGGGTGCCCGTAGTGGTACGCGCCGCGCACGATGCCCTTCTTGCCCAGCTCGCTCCAGTGCCGGGCGAAGGCGGCGTCACGGAAGTCGGTTCCTTCGGTGGCCTTGATGATGCCGAACTGTGCGGGGCTGGCTGCCCAGTCGTGCTGCGGCTGGTAGTTGGACACGTCCTGGCCGTAGGTGAGCGTCGGCTGCTCGGCCGCCTGGGCCGATTCCGGCTCGACGGGGGACGCGTACGCGGGCGCGGTCGCGCCCGACAGAGCGGCGGTTCCGGCCAGCAGGGCGCCGGCGGCGGAAAGGGTGAGGCGTCGGGTGAGTTCGCGCATGGGGGATCGACTCCTTGCTTCCATGTGCCTACCGGGTTAGCTGACGGGTTCGGACGTGGAAGTGCCCTACGCACGCGGCCGTCGGCCGGCGTGCGATTCACCCCGGAAAGGTGGGTCCCCGGTTCCGCGCTGTGCGGATTCGGCCTGTCAATGTCGCGGCAAAGGGCGGGGCTAACGATCACCGTCGGCCTCTGCCGTAATCCCCAGAAAGGTATATACAGCCCCATAAACGCTGCAAGCGGTATAAATCCCCATGCAATGTGTTTTTACCTTGAGAAGCCCTGGACCGCCGTGTGCGCAGACGTTCCAGGGCTTTGGCAAAATTTTCGGCACCGTACGCTGGCCCCTACCGTACGGCCCCGCGCCTGATGAGTACGCCGGGCCATGTCGACCAGGTCCTGCGGCTCGGGACCCGCGAGGTCGGCCTAGCGTCCCCGGGGCTCGCCGACCGCGATCTCGGCCGACAAGCCGGCCACGTCGGCGGGCACGAGCGCATGTGCGTCATCGCCGAGAAGGTGGCCGACGCCCACCGGGCATGGCGGGACAGCCTCGCCGGCGTCACCCTCGCCGACATTCTCACCGAGCTGCCGGAGTGGGCGCCGGCCCGGCTCGGATGATCCGCCGATGCGGACGCCGCATGAATGCCGGCGCGCGACTACGGGACGGTCGCCCGGCCTGCACTGCTTACGTCGCCTGGTCCCAGACCTCGGCGAGCAGGCCGTTCAGTTTCTCCGGAGCCTCCACGTGGGGGCAGTGGCCGCCGCCGGGGACCGACGTGTGACGGCCGCCGATGCGTTCCGCGGTGATGCGGGCGCAGGCCATGAGCGGGACGCCCCCGCGCTCACGATAGAGCTCGGGCGCGCTCTCCCACGTTCCTGAGATCACCAGCTTGGGGAACGCGGCCGCCCGCAACGCGGCGAGCGGGACCCCGGCCTCCCAGCACACCCGTTCGCGCAGCGCGGTGCCGGCGGCACGCAACCGCGGCTCGCTCGCCTCCAGCGGAAGGCTGCCGGTAGAGCCGCCGGAGGCCTGCAGCCACTGCTCCGGCGTCAGCTCGGGCAGCTCGGCGTAAGCCGTACGGTTGGTGCGCAGGGCGTCCGCCACGGCCGGGTCGTCGGCAGCGGCCTGATAACAGCCGGGCTCGATCAGGGTGAGCGAGCGCACCGCCTCGGGGCGGCGGGCGGCCGCGATCATGGCGCCGACCCCGCCGTACGAGTGGGCGACGAGGTGTGCGCCGTCACCGAGCAGCTCGGCGATGTCGTCGGCGTCCGCCAGGTAGTCGCTGGGAAACCTCTCCCCGGCGTCCGGGCTGCCCCCGTACCCGCGCCGGTCCATGAGCAGCAGACGGAAGCGGGCCGCCAGCGGCGCCTGGGCGGCGAAGCCGTAGGAAGGGTCATCGCCCCAGCTGGTGGAGCCGTGCACGAAGAGCACAGGCGGCGCGCCATGCGGGCCCATCGCGGTCACGTGCACGCTGCCCGGCAGCGGCCCGTTCGCACGGAACAACGGCGTGTCGGTGGGAGGGGGCATGACACACTCCTAAACATCGTTCATCGCTCTTGAACACTGTCTAATACGGCTGAACGACGACCGTCAATTCGGGGTACGGTGATCCCGTGTCCTCCGCAGACTTCTCCGACGGGTCCGTGTGGCTGCGTCCCCAACGGCCGCCGCGCGACCGCCGGCTCACCCGTGACCAGATCGTCGACGCCGCCGTGGCCGTGCTCGACTCCGACGGTCACCGAGGCCTGTCGATGCGCCGGATCGCCGCCGGCCTCGGCGTGACCGCCGGGTCGCTCTACTGGTATGTGCGCACCAAGGACGACCTGCTCGAACTCGCGCTCGACCGCGTGCTGGGGGAGGTGTGCGCCGCGCCCGACGTGCCGGACTGGCGGCGGGCGCTGGCCACCCTGGCCCGCCACCACCGCGACATGCTCCTTCGGCACCAGTGGGCGCTGTCGGAGCTGACCCTGCGGTCCAACCTGGGGCCGAACGCGCTGGCCCTGGCCGAGAAAGGGCTGCGCCTGCTGGCGCGTGCCGGGTTCGCCGACGCGGACCTGGACGCGGCGATGGCGACCGTCAATGACCACGTGGTCGGGTCGGCCATCGCCGAGATCGCCTGGCGCGACACCCTGGCACGCATGAGCGAGACGGGAGCCGGCTGGGACGAAAGGGCCGCGGGATTCGTCCGTGAGATCATCGACCGCCACCCGCTGCTGGCCCGCCGGATGGCCGCCACCAGCGAGATCGACGTGGAGCGCGAGAGCGAGCGACGGTTCGAGTTCGCCCTGGAGTGCATCCTCGACGGCCTGGTCGCCCGCCACGGCCGGCGATGACGCCCCCGCACGCGGGATGTGGGGCGGGTGTCACGTTGCCGGGGTGAAGCGCACGAACGGTATGTGCCGGCCCACCTCCCGGTAGTCCGCCACGCTGCCGTCCACCTCGAAACCCATGATTTTGCAG
>NZ_JAAAHR010000050.1:0-50015 GCF_009908215.1 Nonomuraea sp. K271
CGACCGCGGCGCGGAAGGTGTCGCGCACGATCGGGCCGGTGACGCGGGCGTGCGCGGTCACCGACAGGGCGTAGCGGGAGTGGTCGTCCAGCCAGGACAGGATCTCGGTGTCGGTGCCGTCGGCGAGCCGGTAGTGCGTGAAGTCGGCCTGCCAGGTCTCGTTCGGCAGCGCTGCTTGGAAGCGGATGTAGGACGAGCGGGGCCGCTTCTTGGGTTCGGGCACCACCAGGCCATGCCGCATCAGGTAGCGGCTGACCGTGGCCCGCGACACCGTCCGCCCATGATGCTGGTGCAGGTGCCAGGCGATGGTGTCCGGGCCGGCGTCCAACCCCTGCTCGGCCAGTTCCTTGCGGAGCCGCACGATCAAGTCGACCGTGTCGGCGTCGACCGCGTTCGGCGAGGTCTTAGGTCGCCGGGATCGGGGCTCGAACGCCGCATCGCCCTCAGCCCGATAACGCGCGACGAGCCTGGACACCCAGCCCTTGGAGACTCCGTAGGCGCGGGCGACCTCTGCCTGGGACCGGCCCTCGACGACAACAGCGGAGATGACAACTCTGGCCTTGGACACACCGCCCACGCTGTTGATCGCGGCAGTTGCTTATGTCCTGAGACACACCCTGTTGAAGTTTCCTATGTCCTGCGACATGGGTTTCCTATGTCCTGAACCAGCACACTGCAGGGGGCACACAGAACAAGGGAACGCCTTCAAGATCGCCGATGCTCCCTCGGGAGGGTCGGCGATTGCGTTTGTGAGGGCCGTCAGAGCGGGCATGTTGTCCTCCTTGATGGTGATCGTGATCAACACCTCATGAGCAACGTGGCGGTAGCGCACCTCCAGATGGAAGGCATCGAACAGCCGCCGCTGCAGATCCTCACCAACGGATGCCAGAGCGGTGCCAAGCGTCGGCAGCCGATCCAGAAGGCTCCGGTCGGCCTCAGGCTCAGATGCGTGCGCGAGGGTCTCGAGGTGTTCGGTCCTGGCTTTGCGGGCGCGGACAAGCTCCGTGTAGCGGCGCTGAAGCCGCTCGCGAAACTCTCGATCGATCCGCCCGAGCAGGTCGCCGACAAGGTCGTCCTGATCGACCCCGACGACCCACACCCGCGCCCCCTCTCTCAACGTGCTGGGCGGTGCCGACATCGGGATCGACCTGGACATGAACACCGAGAATCTCGTCGCCATCTTCCACAAGCTCTACGCCGACCACTGGGGCCCCAGGACCGAGGACATCCTGCGAGGCTGCTGCCTGACCCTGGCCCGGCACGGCGGCACTCTCGCCGACATCCCACAGCTCTTGACCAATGCCGACTATCGCCGCCGGGTCACCGCCGCCGTCGGCGACCCGCTCCTGGCCTCGTTCTGGACCTGGTACAACCCCCTATCTCCACAGCATCAGCCACATGTCACCGGTCCGATCACGAACCAGCTCCGCGCCGTGTTACTGCGCCCCTTCGTCCACAATGTGGTGGGGTCCACGCGCTCTACCTTCAGTCTCCGCTCGATCCTGGACGGCGGGATCCTGCTAATCCGCCTGCCCAAAGGCGTGCTCGGTGACGACACCGCCCGCCTACTCGGCTCCATGGTGCTGGCCCAGGTACGGCAGGCCGCCACCCGACGCGCAAACTCGGCCACGCCCGCTCCCCCAGCGCGCTCTATGTGGACGAAGCCCACAACTTCCTCACACTGCCGCACGCTCTGTCCGACATGCTGGCTGAGGCCCGGGCCTACCGCCGGTCGCTGGTCCTTGCCCACCAGCACCTGGCGCAACTGCCAGCCATGCTCCGGCAAGCGATCTCCGCCGACGCCCGCAACAAACCAGCGGAATCACCACCCCTGTGCTGTTCTGGGTGGCCAACGAACGGCGAGAAGCCAATCTGCGTCACCGCCTCGTCCGTGAGCCCTCTCGCATGATGGTCACAGCCGCCACCGGCTGCCGTTCCTCACTGGGCGGCGCCATCGACGGCGGACCAGCCGGCGAAGTTTGGCTACCCATTGACGCCGACAACCTCGCCATCGCCTCGCAAATCTGGCGCTGGCCTGGCCCGACCTGGAGAAACGCGCCGAGTTCACGCCCGGAAGGCACCGGCGCCCCAGCTCTTCCTAACCCTTATCGACAACAAACGAAACTGTGATGCTCTCGATCTCTGGCACTAGCGCGAACGGCATGCTCACGGGTATCGGTGCCGCCGTCATCGCCGCGGGTGCCGTCCTGGTCACCACCATCGCAAGCATCGGCGCCATCGCCGCCCTGTTCATCGGACCAGCCGCCGCATCGACCGCGAGCCGAGACTTCGGCAATGCCCTGCGCTGCCGCACGCGCCAGCATCAGGGTTGATCAACCAGGTCACGGCTCGTCATAAGGGGTCGGTGCGGCGGCACAACGACTCAGGCGCGACGGCGGGACCGCATGACATGCGTACCGGCTCATGTCTCATCAGGCGAGCGTGTCGAGAGTCGCCCTTTCGCTGTCAGGCGAGCAGTTTGTCGGGAGTGATGGGCAAGGTTCTGATGCGTTTGCCTGTGGCGTTGTAGACGGCGTTGGCGAAGGCAGCCGCAGCTCCGACCGTGCCGAGCTCGCCGATCCCGCGGGCGCCTGTGGGGCTGATCCTGGTGTCGGGGTGGTCGAGGAAGTGCACGTCGATCTCCGTGGTGTCGGCGTTGACCGGTAGCAGGTAGTCGGCGAGGTTGGCGTTGGAGATCCGGCCGGTTGCGCCTTCGACCTTGCCCTCTTCGAACATGGCCGCCGCGAGCCCGAACAGCACTCCCCCGGTGATCTGGTTGCGTGCGGTTTTCGCGTTGAGGATCGCCCCCGCATCCACCACGGTCGTGAAGCGGGCCAGGCGCGGGTCCCCGGTCCACCGGTTGACCCTGACCTCGCAGAAGTGCGCGGCATAGGAGGCATAGGCGTGGCTTTCGTCCAGGGCCGCACTGGTGCCCTGGGCTCCGACCTCGGCGGTCCTGGTCAGGGTGAGCAGCTCACCGAACCCGACTGACGTGCCCGCACCGACGAGACGGCCTCCGTCGTAGCGCACGTCGCCGACTCCGAGCAGCGGTGAGCCCGCGGCCGTGGTGGCGTGCTCGACCAGCTTTCCGATCGCCTCCTTCGCGGCCACCAGGATCGCGGGCGTCACGGTTGAGGTGGCGGCCGAGCCGACCGCGCCGTAGATGTCGTTGTTGCCAGCGACGGGCAGTCCTGAGTCGCCGAGTGCGGGCCTGATGCGGTCGACGGGCACCTCCAGAGCGCGGGCCCCGGTCATGGCCATGATCGTCCACATCCCGGTCCCCGCGTCGGACGTGGCGCAGCCCACGGTGGCGGTGCCGTTCGGGCGGAAGGTCACCCGCACTGTCGTGGACGCTCGGCCCGAGTCCAGGATGGCAGTGGACATGCCGAGTCCAACCTGCCAGTCACCGTCGGTGACCGCGGCCGGCTGGGTGCTGCGGCGCGACCAGCCGAACCGCTCGGCGCCTACCCGGTAACACGCGTCGAGATGCTTGCTGGAGTACGGCTTCGCCTCGATCAGGGTCGACTCCAGGTAGTTCTTCATGCGGAGCTCGATGGGGTCCATGCCGAGCCGCACGGCCAGCTCGTCCATGGCGCTCTCCAGGGCGAAGGATCCGGCCTCGTCGCCGGGGGCGCGCATGATGGTGGCGGTGGGCAGGTTCATGTCGGGGGTGACCATCAGCCTGATGTCGACGTTCGGGGCGAGGTAGTACTTCGGCGTGGTGCGGTAGCCGGGATCCTCCACGATGCTCTGGCTGGTCGTGTGGTGCTTGATCGCGTTGAGCCGCCCGTCCCTGTGCGTGCCGAGTCCGAACGTTTGCGAGGAGGCTGCCCGGTGGCCGGTAACGGTGAAGAGTTGCTCGCGGCTGGTCACGACCTTGACGGGGCGGGCGAGCGCGAGGGCGGCGGCCGCGGCCAGCAGGGCGGGCGCCCAGGTGAACGCCTTGCCGCCGAAGGCGCCGCCCACGTACGGGCTGATGACGTGCACGTCGGCCGGCTGAACGCCGAGCACGGTGGCCAACTCCAGCGCGTGCGCCGCCGGTCCCTGCGTGCCGCTGTAGATCGTCAGTTTCCCGTCCTGCCAGGCGGCCACGGCCGCGTGCGGCTCCATCATGTTGTGGTGCCTGGGCGGGATGTCGTAGGTCTCTTCGACCCTGACCTGGCTGGCGGCCAGCGCGGTCTCGATGTCGACGTCCTGGGGTTTCTTGATCGGTTGCCCGAGCGGCAGCCCGGTGACGGGTGGGTCCGCGGGGTTCTGCTTGGCGTCCTCGAAGGAGGATTTCGGGGGCAGTGCCGTGTACGTCACTTTGATGAGCGCCGCGGCGTCGCGGGCTTGCTCGATGGTCTCGGCCACGACCATCGCGACGATCTGGCCGTAGTAGTGGATCTCGCTGTCTGCGAGCGGGTGGCGGGCCTCCGCGAAGACGGGCGCGAGCGGGGGCGGCAGCGTGCCACGAAAGGCCGGCCGGTTGCCGGGAGTGTAAATCTCGATCACGCCCCCGGCGACGCGGGCCGCGCTCAGGTCCATCGAGACGATCCGGCCGTTGCCGATCGTGCTGGTCACCATGTGCCCGTAGACCATCGCGGGCAGGTTGTGGTCGGAGGCGTACTTGGCCGCGCCGGTGACCTTGGCGCGGGCGTCGATCCGGTCCATCGTGGGTTGTGCCATATCAGCCTGCCAGGTGGACGAGTGCGCGGACGATGGTGCGGCGCAGCAGCGCCGGTTTGAAGGCGTTGCGGGACAGCAGGCGCGAGCCGTCGGCGGCGTGCACCACCGCCGCCTGGAACGTCTCCAGTCGCATCGGCTTGCCCTTCAGCGCCTGCTCGACGGCGGGCAGCCGCCATGGCCTGGTGCCCACGCCGCCGGCCGCGACGCGGGCCTCGCCGATCACGCCACCCCTCACGTTCACCGCGACGGCCGCGGAGCAGAGCGCGAAATCATACGACTGCCGGTCGCGTACCTTCACGTACGTGGACCTGCGCGCCCACGGCAGCGGGGGCACGGCAACGCCGGTGATCAGCTCACCCGGCCGTAACTCGTTCTCCTGATGCGGTGTGCTGCCCGGCAGCCGGTAGAAGTCGGCCAACCGCAGCGAGCGCTCACCGCCGGCGCCGCGCAGCGACAGACGGGCGTCGAGCGCGATGAGCGCGACGGCCAGATCGCTGGGGTGGGTGGCGACGCAGGCGTCGCTGGTGCCCAGGACGGCATGTGAGCGGTTGTGACCGTCGACGGCCGAGCAACCCGAGCCGGGCGAGCGCTTGTTGCACGGGGTGGCCGGATCGCGGAAATACCCGCAGCGGGTGCGCTGCAGCAGGTTGCCGCCGATGGTGGCCATGTTCCTGATCTGCGGTGAGGCGCTCTGCCGCAGCGCCTCGGCCAACATCGGGTACGGGCCCGCGACCAGCTCGTGCCCGGCCACGTCGGCCATGCGCTCCATGGCCCCGATGGACAGGCCCTTGGCGCCGGCCCTGATGCCGCGCAGCGGCACGGCCGTGATGTCCACGACGTGCGCGGGGCTGATGACCTCCAGCTTCATGAGGTCGACCAGCGTCGTCCCGCCCGCCAGATAGGCGGATCCGTCGCGTGCCTGCTCCAACGCCTCGCCCACGCTGCGCGCGGCGGCGAACGTGTAAGGCCGCATCACGCCCCCTCCTTCGCCATCCGCACCGCTTGCACGATCTGCTGGTACGCGCCACAACGACAGATGTTTCCCGACATGTGCTCCCGGATCTCGGCCTCCGATCCCGCGTACCCCTCCTCGATCAGCGCGACGGCGGACATGACCTGCCCCGGCGTGCAGAACCCGCACTGCAATCCGTCGCACTCCACGAACGCCCGCTGGACCGGATGCAGCCGGTCCCCGTCGGCCAGTCCTTCGATGGTGATCACGGCCTTGCCGCTGACGCCGGCCGCGAGCGTGAGACACGACAGCACCCGGCGACCGTCCACGTGCACGGTGCACGCGCCGCACTGGCCGCGGTCGCAGCCCTTCTTGGTGCCGGTGAGGTCCAGTCGCTCGCGCAACGCGTCCAGCAGTGTGACGCGCGGGTCGAGGCTGAGTGTGCGCTCCTTTCCGTTCACCTTCAGCGCGACCTCCACGACCGCGGCCGCGGCGCCCGCGGCGGTGGCGGTGGCGGCGGTGGCGGCCACAGCCGGCCGCGGGTGCTCCGCGATGGCGGTGAGCCCCGCCGCTGCGGCCGAGGTCAGCAGGAATCCGCGGCGCGACACCTCGTCGTCGCGTGACTGCTCTTCCATGTATCAGTCTCCATTTCCTCTGGGCGGCAGCCCGGCCACCCGGTAGATGTCGTCGATCAGGCCCATCGTGACGACGGCGTCCTGGGCGCCGGTGAGCACTGGGGCGCCCCTAGTGACCGCCGCGTGGAAGGCCCGAAGCTGGCTCGTGTCCGGGGGCCGCCCGCCGATCCTCTCGACGCGGATGTCCTCCGGGCCTCGTACCTTCAGCCGGTGATAGACGTGCGGGGCGAGAAAGTTGAGCACGCTCAGTTCGCCGCGCTCGCCCGTCACGCAGGCGGCGATCGACGGGGGCGGCCAGCCCCACAGTGACACGCGCACCTCGGCCCTGCCGTGGAACACCAGCTCCGCACGCATCACCCGGTCGATCAGCGGTCTGGACCGCAAGGTCTGCACCCGCGCCGAGACCACCTGCGGCTGTTCGCCGCCCAGCAGCCGGGCCAGGTGCGGGGTGTAATAGCCGACGTCCATGGTCGCCCCGCTCGCCAGCTCGTAGGAGCACCGGATATCGGACAAGCGCGGCAGCGGCACACGCAGCGAAACCCGGACCCGCCGGACCGCTCCCAGTTCGTCGCGCACCACGGCCCGTAGGTGCTCGGCCAGCGGGTGAACCGGTAGTGCAGGGCATCCATCACCACCAGATCGCCGGCAGCCTCGACGATCTCGCGAGCCTCCGCCTGGTTGGCCGCCATGGGCTTCTCGCACAACACGTGCTTGCCGTGCCGGAGTGCCCGCAGGGTCCATTCGGCGTGCAGCCCGTTGGGCAGCGGGATGTAGACGGCGTCGATGCCGGGGTCGGCGATCAGGTCGGCGTAGGAGTCGTGTACCACGCCGATGCCGTGCCGCCACGGCGTCCACCTGCATGCCCGCCACCTGCATGGCGGGCCGAAGGAGCGCGGCGGGCGCGATGGCTGCGTCCAGCAAGCCGATCCTGAGCACATCTCCTCCCGAACTCGGTACCAGTAGGTACTTAGTACCATAACGTATCAAGTTCCATCGGGATAGACTGAACGCATGTCGGCCGAATCACTCCAGGAACGCAAGCGGCAGAAGGTGCGCAACGCCATCGTCACGGCCGCCTACGAGCTGTTCGGCGAACGCGGGTTCGACGACGTCACGGTGACTCAGATCGCAGAACGGGCCGAGGTCGGGCGCACCACGTTCTTCCGCTACTTCGGCGATAAGCAGGAGGTCGTGTTCGCCGACGACGAGCGGACCATCGCGGCCCTGATCGGCACCCTGCGGCGCGAGGCCGAACGGCGCGCGCCAATCGGCGACTCACTAGCCGACGCGCTCGGCGCGATCAGGGCGGCCACGCGGGAAGGCCTGACCGGGTGGACGGCCACGCCGGAGCGATCCGCGGTGCACGCCCGGCTGCTGCGCCGCCATCCCGAACTGATGGCGCGGCTGCTGCTGAAGCAGCAGCAGGAGGCCACCTTGATAGTCGACGCGCTGACGGAGCACGGCGCAACGCCCATGGCCGCGACCCTGGCCACGCAGGTGTCACTGGCCTGCCTCTACACGGCCATGCAGACCGCCGACGATCCCGCGAGTCTGCCGGAACTGGTCGAGGAGTTCTTCGCCAGACTCGACGGCCTCACCGGGTAATCCGGCTAGATCACCTCAAAGTCGGTCACCATCGCCATGTCCTCGCATGCAAGGTGGCGCGCCAGAACAGCACGCACCAGCCACGATGACCACCGCAAACGGGCAACGCTCGATCAATGAGACCGCGGCGCCGCCAGGTAGGCGCGGCAACAAGGTCCGTCGTCAGCCAAATGGTCACCTTGCCGATCTCGGCGTTCATGCGCGGGCTGAGCACGTTGAAGTCCAGCGACCCGCTCTCCTTGTTCCTGTTGGACAGGGCGGCGTAGGTGAAGCCGCTTCTGGAGCCGGGGGTGTAGGTGTAGGTGACCGGCAAACTCCGCTGTACCGGGTATCGAGGTGCGTGTTCCCGCTGGACCCGGACGCCAACCGCGCCGTCGCCAGGCGGTCTGACAGCTCTACTCGGCCGTCTCTTTGAGGCGCTTGAGGCGGCGTTCGGAACGGCGTACCGCCCACACTGTGGTGAGCAGGGCGAGGGCCAGCAGCGGATAGCCCATGGTGATCTTCGCGACCGCCAGCCAGCCGGTGTAGTCCTCCTCATACAGCCAGCGCTGCACTACGTACCTCGCGGCGAACACCGCGGCCAGCACTGCCGTGGCCACGTCGTAGCCGAAGCGGGACGGCCTGTCCTTCGTCCACTCCATCGGCACCCGGTTCAGCACGCTCCAGGCCACTCCGGCCAGCGGCCTGCGAACCAGCATCGACAACACCAGCACGGCGAAGCAGGCCAGGCTCAACCAGATGCCGAATAGGAAGAACCCGCTCGCAGAACCGGAGCGGTAGGCGATGAACGAGGCGATGGCGATGCCGATGAAGCCGGACACGGCAGGCCGCAGCGGTTGCTTGCGGATCACCCGCAGCACGATGAACGCGATCGCGGTGCCCACCGCGCTCCAGATGCCTGCCTGCAGTCCGAACATCGCGTTGCCGGCGACGAACACCATGACCGGGAAGGAGGAGTAGAACAGCCCGGCCAGACCACCTGTCTGCTCCCACGCCGTGGGCACCCTGCGTTGCCCTTGCTCGGTGGGAGGCGGGCCGGTCACGACAGGTCCCCACTGGGGATCCAGCTTCCGTGGAAGCCCAGCGGCACCCGTACCGGAAGGTGGACGGTGGCGATCGGGGCGCCGGTGAAGTCCTGGGCGGCCAGGATCACCAGGTCGCTGGCGCCCCGGTCCGGGTCGTGCACGAAGGCCATCACGTACCCGTCGTCCTCGGCCGCGCCGGCGGACGACGGCACGAACACCGCCTCGCCGACCGCGGCGTCACGGCCGAACCCGTGCGTCTCCACGGTGCCGCGCACGAGATCGTGCTTGAGCAGCACGCTGCCGAAGGCGTCGTCGTCCAGGTCCTGCAGGTCCTCGACGCCGGCGGGCACGGTCGTGCTCACGGCGGTGTATCCGTAGCGATGCGGCGCGCTCACCACGCGCTCGTCCACCCGCGGGAACTCCTGGGCACGGTCGTGCAGTCGCTGTTCGGCGACCTTGCCGCCGGTGAGGTCCACGGTGAACCGGTCGAGTGTGGGAGTGCCAGTCCCCTCGAATTTGGCCATGTCGAACGCCTGGGGATAGCGGATCACGTCGATCACGACGCGGTCGCCGTCGTCGTAGGCGTTGAGGGTGTGGTAGATCCAGCAGGGCTCGATGTCCAGCCAGCGCACCCCGGAGCCGTCGCGTGGCAGCAGCCCGAGGCGCGCCCCGTGCGTCCCGTCCCAGGCGTAGGGGACCATCGACCCACCCGCGGCATCCGTGCTCGCGATGACCGGCAGGTCGTAGAGGATCACGTACTTTCCGGTGAGCGCGAAGTCGTGCATCATCGGCCCGCCGGTCACTGGCACCTCTCGCGCCGAGGACACCAGAGCGTCCGCACCGACGACGATGTGCTCGACCGCGTCAGGCCGCCCCCAGCGGTAGGTGATCGCGTGGAGTTCTCCCGTGCGCGGGTCGAGCTTGGTGTGCGCCGCGTAGCCCGCCGGCAGCGTGCCGCCGAAGTCGAAGGGGCCGACCGTCTCCAGATCGTCGCTGAGCTCGTACGGCCGGGGCCCCGACTCCACCAGCGCCAACGTCCGGCCGGCGTGGCCGATCACATGGGTGTTGGACGCGAAGTCCATCCCCTCGAAGACCGGCCCCCGCCGCGGCTGCTCGCCGAGCGCCTGAGCCACCATGGCCGAGCGCACCCAGCGGTTGCGGTACCACTCGGCTCGCCCGTCCCGCAGACGAACTCCGTGCACCATCCCGGTGCCGAGAAACAGGGAGCTTGCGCCGGGATCGTCGAGTCCCAGCGCGTTCGGCCCGTTGCGCAGATAACGTCCGTTCAGCTCGGGGGGAAGGGTGCCGCTGACCGGGAGATCGTACGCGGTCACCTCCTCGGTGACCGGGGCCGAGGCGTTCGTGGGAGGCATGCTCGTCCTCTCAGGCGTTCGGCCCGCGTGGGGCGCGCCGATCGATTCAGTTTGCATAACAATGTTGTGTAACAACGTTATGGCATAATGTCAACCATGAGCCCCAAGCCTGCCGATCCCACCGTCCGAACCGGACTCATCGAGGCCGCCGCACGCGTCCTGGCCGAGGAAGGCCCGAAAGCCCTGACCACCCGGCGCCTGGCCCATGAGGCCGGCACCTCCACGATGGCCGTCTACACCTACTTCGGCAGCATGGACGAGGTGTGGCACGCGGTACGCAAAGAAGGCTTCGCCCGGCTCGTCGCGCACCTCGACGCCACTGCCGACCTGACGGACCCGGTGGCCGGCCTCGCCGCCGGCGGCGCCGCCTACCTCGCCAACGGGCTGGCCAACCCGCATCTTTATCGGGCGATGTTCCTCGAACGGCACGAGGGGCCCGACGCCGGGAACGACACCTTCCAGCGGCTGGTCGACGCGGTCCGCCGATGTGTCGAGGCCGGGCGGTTCCGCCAGGTCGAGCCGATCAGGTCGCTCGGGTGGGCCGTGCAGTTGTGGACCATGAGACACGGCATGGTGAGCCTCGCCATCGCCGAACTGCTGCCCGCCGAGCACCTCCCGCTCCACTTCGCGGACATGTCGCAGTGCCTGTTCGTCGGGTACGGCGACGACCCTGAGGCTGCCCGGCGCTCGGTGGACCTGGCGATGCGCGACCACTGGCCCGCCGAGCCGGCGAACGCAAGCTGAGCTCAGGCGCGCCGGGGACTCACCATCCCGCCGGTGGCAAGGGGGACGGGTTTCCAGCGCGAGCCCAACCTTGTTCGCCTCCTTTTTGCGCCTTTCACCATCCGTGGCCTTCTTAAGGCCCGCGATGGATCAGTGAGCGGGCCAGGCGGGCGGCGACGTCGCCGCCCAGAGGGGCGTGGCCGATCAGCAGGCGGTACCACATCAGCCCGAAGAGCTGGTCGACCAGCAGGTCCAGATCGGTACCCGTGCGCAACTCGCCCTGCGCGAGTCCACGGGAGAGCAGGGCGTGCAGTTCGTCTCTGCGGCCGGTGGTGAACTGGCGCAGCCCCTCGGCGGCCACCGGATCACGCTGGGCCTCAGCCATGATGCCGCGCAGCAGCCCGCTCACCTTCTCGACGGTGCGGAAGGTGGCGGCCAGGAAGGTTTCCAGGTCATCGGCGAACACGCCGGTGCCGAGGCCAGGCGTCTGCTGCCTGGCCCGCTCCATCATGGCCTCGAGCAGCACCGCACCTTTGGAGGGCCACCAACGATAGATCGTGTGTTTGCTGACCCCTGCGGCGTGCGCGATCGCATCGATCGAGACGGCCGAGTAGTCGTGGGCGATCAGCAGGTCGGCGGCGTGATCGAGGATGGCCTGCCGGACGGCGGGATTGCGCCGGCGTCCGGTGTGCGGGCGCGGCCGAGGCTCTGAGGTCACGGGCACGAGCCTAACACTTGAGGGAACCCATAGTTTCGGCATCACCTTCTCGGTACTGTCAGTATCGACAAGTGAGGACAACGACTGGACCTGGCGACAATCGCCCTCTGCACGGCTCGGGCATGACGGTTGTCCAAGGGACTTACGGCACATCCTGGAGGGCAGACGAATCGCGAACAACGCTTCGAGCGCGGTTTGAAGGTGCTGCAGCAGATCGATCCTGCGGCCGGACAGAAGATCGTGGATGCTTTGGCCGATGTCTCACCTGAGCTCAGCCATCAGGTGGTCGCCTGGGCCTTCGGGGAGATGCATGCACGTCCCGGCCTCCCTCCTCGAGACCGGCAACTGATCACTCTCGGCGTCCTCACCGCCTCGGCGGCTGCGAGACCGAACTGCACATCCACATCAACGCGGCCCTGAATGTGGGTCTCACGCCAGCCGGGATCACTGAAGCGCTCCTGCATTCGGCCGTCTACTGCGGGATGCCCCGCGCCCTGAACGGCACCTTCGTCGCCGAAAAGGTCTTCGCCGAACGGGGCCTGCTCCCCGTCGTCGACGGGATCGCGCATCTCAGGCTTTCCCTAGGGGAGCCGCCGCCCCTGACTCGGAGAGCACGCTTGGCCGCATGACCCCATGCCCACAAGCCAGCCGCGCGATCAGCAGGAACATCACGCCGATGCCCCGAGTCTTCCATGCGGCGTTGACCTTGTTCGCGGGGCCGTCCAGCGCCGCAGCGGAGCCGGTATAGCAAGACGAAGAGGCCGCCAGGGAGAATCGTCGCGGGCAACGTCCATGCCAGTGCGATGCGCAGCTTGTGTAGCCATCCATTGAGCGTCAGCCCGTCGAGCAGCAACGGAACTCCGAAGCCGGCCCACAGAATCCCCGCACGCCAGCCGCCTTCAGCCCCGACCCGGGCGAGTGTCGTGGTACCGGCGCCCACCGCGAGGATGCCGGCTACGCGCATGGCCGCGCCCGACCGGCGCCTCGAGCGTGACTCGCGTGCTGATCCATGCGGCCGAGTGCAGCACTTGACGGAACCGGGCGTTTCGGTAATTCTTTGTCGAAACCAATGGTTCCTACAGACGAGGATGACATGAATCTGCACTTGAGCGGCAAGCGGGCGCTCATCACCGGAGCATCGCGCGGCATCGGCACCGCGATCGCCGAGGTGCTCGCCGAAGAGGGCTGCGACCTCGACCTGGCCGCACGCAGCGGCCCCGAGCTGGAGAAGCTTGCCGCCCGGCTGGGCGCCGAGCACGGAGTGAACGTCGGCGTCCATGTCGTGGATCTGCGGCAGAGCGACGAACTCGACCGGTTCGCCGCCGCAGTGCCCGTACCGGACATTGTTATCAACAACGCCGGCGACATCCCCGGCGGACCGCTCGCCGCGGTGGACGAGCAGGCCTGGCGGCACGGCTGGGAGCTGAAGGTCTTCGGCTACATCAACCTCACCCGGCACCTGTACACCAGGATGAAGGCCCGCGGGAACGGCGTGATCGTCAACAACATCGGCGCCTCAGGCGAAGGCTACGACGCCAACTACATCGCGGGCAGCACCGGCAACGCCGCGCTGATGACATTCACCAAAGCACTGGGCGGACGCAGCCTCGCCGACGGCATCCGCGTCCTCGGCGTCAACCCCGGCCCCGTCGCCACCGAACGCATCCTCACGCTGATGAAGGCCCAGGCGCGCGCCCGGTTCGGCGACGAGGACCGCTACGGCGAGCTGACCGCGATGTTCCCGCTCGGCCGCGCCGCCTCACCGCGCGAGGTCGCCGACCTGATCGCCTTCCTGGCCTCCGAGCGTTCCGCCTACACCACCGGCGCGGTGTTCACCATCGACGGCGGCGTGTCGGCCGCAGGCCTGTGAATGTGCTCCTGTGGGCGATCCAGGGCACGCTAGCCGCCCTGTTCCTCGTCGCCGGGCTGCGCAAATCCCTCCAGTCCAAGGACTCCCTGGCCGCGAGCATGCCCGCGCTCGCCGGCTTCTCTCACACGACCATCCGCTTCATAGCCATCGCCGAACTGGCCGGAGCGTGGGGCCTCGTGCTGCCCGCCGCCACCGGCATCGCTCCGGTGCTCACCCCGCTGGCCGCCACTGGTCTGGCGGTGATCATGGCGCTGGCGGCTCTCGTCCACCAGCGGCGTCGTGAGTACAGGCCGAACATGCTCAACGTCGTCCTCTCCCTTGGCGCCGCCCTCGTCGCCGGAGCCCGCTTCGGGCCCTGCACCCTCTGAAGGGCGTCAGACCCCTGGTGAAGGCTCAGTTCCTGTGAAGAGTCACCGATGGCATGGATGTACCGCAGCCGCATCCGCGCTGTTCGCGACCATGACCCTGGCTGACCCGATGCAGGCGCCGCTGATGAGCATTTGCTGGAGTTCCTCCGCAGTGAGGCGGCGGCGCGAGATCCTGCCCAATCTCTGTAAGGCCTGGCGTGCCTGGCCCGGGTCGGTCGGTGTCGCGAAGGGCTAGGCCGAGGCGGAGACGAGATGGCTGAGGATATCTTTCTGACCCCCGAGTTTCCTGCCGGATTCCGGGTTCGGAGTCGCGGCTTTGGTTCGCTGGTGGAGGTCGGCAGCGAGAAGGGAGGCGTGGACGAGGGGGACTTGGTCCACGATGTCTCGTGTGTTATCGCGTGCGACGTGTGGCCTCCGGATGGCCGGTTCGCTTCATCTCGATCAGTTACCTGCATCGGGTGTTTCAGGAGGAGGGGCTGAGGGTGACCGCGTGGATCAAGGCGCAACGCCTGGAGCGGGTGCGTCACGATCTGGCCGATCCGGCGTTTGCTCCGATCAGCACTACCCGGCCGTGATCGACGCGTCGGCGGCGCAGGCGAGCGGGCAGGTAGTTCCCGGGAACTAGGCAGGTCAGTGCCCGCGCGTGATGTGCGGGGCGCGGACGGCTTCCTACGCTCTGGCTTGTGCTCAAACCTCTGATCACGACCCTCGTCGCGCTGGTGATTCTCGGCGCTTGGGCGGGGCCCGCGTGGGCGCACGGCCGAAGTGGCGAGGCCGATGTGCGCTTCGCCCAGACGATCGCCGGGATGGAGATCACTGTTGTGGTGCGCGCGAGCCTACAGGTGCCTGCTCCGCTGCAGGTGGACGTGGTTGCGCACGCGCCCGGCCGGGGCGGCCGGATCGATCTGGCGATCAGGCCGGTCGAGGGTGGTCGCTCCTCGTCGGGCATGGTCCGGGTGGAGGCAGGCAGCCCCGGGATGTACCCGGTGGTGCTCTCGGTGGATCGGGTGGGCCCGCACGAGCTGGAAGTTCGCGCTGGCGGGGAACGGTCGGTGCTGCCGTTCGCCGTGCTGGTGCCGCAGGCGCCGCTCTGGGAGGTGGTCGTGTACGCGGCCTTCGCCTGCGCGGCGGTGGCGCTGGTCAGCGCCCTGGTGAGCGCGGCACTGTCCAGGCGGCTGGCCGCCGCGGGGTTCGCAGGCGGGGTCGTGGTGGCGACGGTGGTGGCGTTCACCGCCGGGCTGCTCTCCCCGTGGTTCGCTCCAAGGGTGCCCGAGGGCGCGCCGCCCGCGTCGCGGAATGTGATGCTGGGGCGGCCGAACGCGCAACCGGTGATCGCAGTTCTGCCCGGCGAGCCCAGTCCGGGGTCGGAGTTCCGGTTGCGCGTGGAGTTGTTCGACGGCTCGACGGGCGGCCCGGTGGACGACCTGGTGGAGCACCATGCCGCGTTGTCGCACGTCGTGGTGACCAACCAGGACGGCTCGTACTTCCATCACGTGCATCCGATCCGCACGGCGCCGGGCACGTACGAGGTGCGGCTGCGTGCGCAGGAGCAAGGGCGGCACTGGGTGTATGCCGAGTTCGAGCGTGCCGATGCGGGCGGGCAGCTGGTCACGGGCGAGTTCACGGTGGGCGGCCCGAAGCAGGCATCAGACGGCGTTCCCACCGTAACAGGCGCGGCTTCGGGAGGAGTCCCGGTCACCGAGCCGGCGCAGCCGGAGGCCGGGCGGCCCGTACGTGTCACGCTCGACACCGGCGTCGCCAGCCTGCAGCCGTGGCTCGGCATGGCCGGGCACCTCGTGGTGCGCAGTCAGGACGGCGGCTTCCTCGGCCACGTGCACGAGGTCCGCTCGATGGTTCCCGGTTCGCAGCGCGTGCCGGACGAATCCGTCGCGGCCTATGCGCCCAAGCTGGAGTTCACCTTCAGCTTCCCCCGGCCGGGCCGATACCTGATGTGGATCCAGTACGCAAAGAACTACGAGATCGTCACGGTTCCGCACGTTGTCGAGGTAAGGGGCACGCCGTGACACGGCGCATCGCGTTCATCGCCCTTCCGTTCTTGCTGCTCGCGGCCGGGATCATCTGGATCCTGCGCGGCGGCGACGGGCCGGGCCCCATGGAGCTGCCGGGCAGGGGCGCACATTTCGCGGTCGTCGTCGCCCTCGAACCGAGCACCGGCCCGCTGGAGGCGAGGGTCGAGATCGAGCCCCCCGTCAAGGCGGAGGTATCGCTGTTCGGGGTGATGCCGCACATGGGCCACACGACTCCGGAGGTCCCCGCCCGGGACGACGGCACCGGGCGGTATGTGGCGCGCGGCGAGCTGTTCACCATGCCCGGCGCCTGGGAGATCCACATCCGCGTGCAGGGAGCCGCGGGTACCGAGGTCATCAAGGTCAACACATTGGTCGGAACGTAAGGAGATGCCCCCATGGCGGAACAACCGTCAACGGATCCACCGGCTCGTGAGGTGCCGCGCAGAGAGGTAGCCGGAGCATGGTTCCTGATGTCCGGCTACGCCACACTGCTGGCCGGCATGATCTGGGACGGTCAGTGGCACGGCGACGTCGGGCCCGACAACTTCTGGACTGCGCCTCACCTGCTGCTGTATGCCGGAACCGGCATCATCGGTCTGTCCTGCCTGTCCGTGGTGCTGCTGTCGACCTGGGCCCGAGGGCCGGCGACCGAGACCCCGTCGGTGATGGTGTTCCGCACGTTCCGCGCACCCTGGCCGTTCCTGGTGGGCGGGCTCGGCGCGGCGGCCAACCTGCTGTACGCGGGCTCCGACCTGTGGTGGCACGACCTGTACGGCTTCGACATCGCGGCCGGGACGACACCCTCGCACTTCGGGCTGGGTCTGTCGATCCAGGTGGAGATCTTCGCCATGGTGATGGCGTTTGCAGTGCTGCGGCGCACCAGGTCCGACAAGTGGGGCCTGGCGGTGGCGATCGCTCTGGCGACCCTCGGTTCGACGTCGGCGTTCGGCATGCTGTCCGAGCTGATCTTCAACTGGCTGCCGGGCGTGGCGCCGCGCGTGCTCGGACTCGGCGCGGCGGGCGCGCTCATGCTGAGCCTCATCGTCGGGCTCACCCGGCGCTGGCACTGGCCGGCCGCGGCCGGGCTGGCGTTCGTGGTCGTGCAGGGCGGGCTCGCGTTGTGCGTCCCGGCCGCCACCCGCTGGTACGCCGGGGCGATCGACCAGCCGATGCGCGATTACACCTCCGGCCTGCCACAGGTCCTGATCGGGGTTCCCGTCACGTTCCCGCTGATCGCGCTGCTGGCCGCCGCGGCGGTGACGTGGGCCGCACGACGTAACGTGAGCCCGCTGTGGATCACGCCGTCGATCGGTGCGCTGGCCGGCGTCAACACCGCGCTCTTCTACGGCGCCGTGGGGATGGAGATGAGCCTGCCCGCCACGCTGGTGGCGGTCGCCGCACTCGGGGCGGGCACAGGCTGGCTGGGCTGGCAGTGCGCGTCCCTGCTGCGCCACTTCGGCCTGCGCACGCCTGGGGCGGTGCCCGCATGAGACGCGTCATCGCCGCGGTGCTCGCGGCAGGGGCGGTGGTGCTCGCCGGCGCGGGCCCTGCCATGGCGGCGCCCCTGCAGGGTGAGATCGTCCACAGCGAGGTCGTGCGCATGAGCGACCATTCCGCGATCACCGTATCGTTCACTGAATGGCCGATCCACGCGCTGCAGTCGCTCGACTTCACCTTCGAGCCCACCGGCGGCATCGACGGGCGCGCCGGCTTGGTCACGATCGTCTCACCATCCGGCGACCGGCAGGGGCTCAAGGGCATCGTCCTGCAGCGGCGTGGCGACAGCATCGTGCTGCCACGGCACCCGAGAGCCCCCCAGGTGTGGGGGCTGGACGTCGTCTCGCTGCCGGAGGAGGGCACATGGCAGTTCGAGTTTGCCGTGGAAGGACCGGGCGGGATCTCGACAGGGGTGCTGCCGATCCGGACGATCGAGCAGCCGGGGCCGCCGCTCGCGCTGAGCTGGACGGTCGCGCTGACGCCCTGGGCGCCGGTGGCGCTGCTGGTGGCCATGGGCTGGCGCCGCACCCGGCGGCTGCGGCGCAGCGCCACACACACCTGGAGTGGATGAGCGATGGTGTGCTGGCCGTCCTTCCGCTGCTGGTCTGCTGGCTGATCGGCCGGGGCGAGGATGTCGTCGTGCTGGCGCTGGCCTGCGGGCAATCCCTCGCGCTGATGGGGTCGCGCCGCTACCCGCTGACCGCGCTGGGCATCGTCGTCGCGCTCGAGCTGGCGCTGGCGTTGATGACGATGCCGGTCCTGGTGGCTCCCCTGGTCGCCGCCTCCCGTCTGGGGGCGTGGGGCCGGGGGGACCGGCGCGTGATCGGTGTCGTCTCGGTGCTGGTTCTGCTGCTCGCCGGCCTACCGCTGACGCTGCTGGCCATCGGCGACCCGATCCGGGTGCTTGCGGTCTACTCGGCGCTCGCGCTGCTGTTCGTCGGGTTCTGGGCGGTGGGGCGGCTGGACGCGCGGCAGCGGGATCGCATCCGTGAGCTGCAGGAGCGCTCGCAGCAGCTCGAGGCCGAGCGGACGGATCTCGAGCGGCGGGCGGCCGAACGCGAGCGGGCGCTGCTGGCCAGGGAACTGCACGACATTCTCAATCACTCGGTGACCACGATGGTCCTCGACGCCGAGGCGGGGGCCGACACCCAGGACAGCATGGAGGAGACACTGCGCCGCGTGGCCCACACCGGGCGGGAATCGCTGGCCGAGCTGCGGCGGCTGCTCGGCGTGCTGCGAGAGGCGCCGCCCGGGCACAATCCGCTGGCGCCGCCCCCGAAACTGCAGCAGCTCGACGACCTGGTGGCCGCCTCACCGCCGGGCGGGCCGCGGGCGCTGCTGGAGCGCCGGGGAGCCGTACGCCAGGTGGACGCCAGCATCGAACTGGCGGCCTACCGCGTCGTGCAGGAAGCGCTGACGAACATCGCCAAGCACGCCGGCCCCGTCGACGCGCGGGTGCTGCTGACCTACGAGCCAGCACGCCTGACCATACGCGTCACCAACCCGGTGCGCGGCGGAACCAGAACCATCGGGAACGGGGCCGGCGTGGGACTCATCGGCATGAGGGAACGCGTCGAGCTGCTCGGCGGCTCAGTGAAGGTGACCAGCGGCTCCACCACGTTCGAGGTCCGCGCCACGCTGCCGCTGCGGAGCGCATCATGACCGGCATCCGGGTCCTGATCTGCGACGACGAGCAGCTCCTCCGGGAGGCGCTGGTACGCCTGGTCGGGGCGGCCGACGACCTGACCGTGGTGGGCGCCGTCGGAGACGGCGCTGCCGCGGTGGCCGCCGTGGCCGACCACCGGCCGGACGTAGTGCTGATGGACATCCGGCTACCCGGAATGAACGGAATCGAGGCAACCCGCCGCATCGTCGAGCACAACGCAGGCGGACCCACCCGGGTGCTGATCCTGACGACCTTCGACCTCGACAGCTACGTCTACGCCGGACTGCAGGCCGGGGCCAGCGGGTTCCTGCTCAAGGACGCGCCCGGGGAGCGGATCCGCGACGGCAT
Source organism: Nonomuraea sp. K271 (assembly GCF_009908215.1). Lineage (NCBI taxonomy): Bacteria > Bacillati > Actinomycetota > Actinomycetes > Streptosporangiales > Streptosporangiaceae > Nonomuraea > Nonomuraea sp. K271. The sequence goes on from NZ_JAAAHR010000050.1 coordinate 19,479, forward strand.
CAGAATCGTCGCGGCCGGGCAGTCCGTACTGGCGCCGGAAGCCACCACGCGGATGATCGAGGCGCTGCAGCCCCTGCTGCCCACCAACGAGGACCGGGCGCTACTGGCGGCGGCCGACCGGCTCACCGAGCGCGAAAACCAGGTCTGCGAGCTCATCGCACAAGGCATGTCCAACAACGAAATCGCACACCAGCTCTTCATCAGCCACTACACCGTGAAAGTGCATGTCTCGAGCATCCTGACCAAGCTCGACCTGCCGGACCGGGTCCACGTGCTGATCTCGTGGTCCCGGCTACGCGGCCTGCGCCCGTCATGATCGCCGTACCTCCGCGGTTCGCCGAACACCATGTGGTGTTCGGCGAAGCGGTGTAGTTCGAGCGTCTCAAAATGGCCAGGGCATCGGCCCCTTCGCCACCGGGCATCTCCCCTGCCCACTTCGGTGAGCAGGGCGGGGTGAGTCAGGGTCTACGCTGTGGCTCGCGGCCACCGCACGATCTTTGGTTGTCTTCACAACGGCCGACCGGCACTGGCACCGCTACCGCGTCGGTCAGGGCGCCAAAGGCCCGCGCTGGTATGCCTGGGCCCGCATCGACGAAGGCGCCTCTGATCGCTATAGGTGGTTGCTGATCCGGCGCAACCTCACCACCGGCGAGCCGGCCTTCTACCGCTGCTACGCCCCCGACCGGCAGCCGCTGATGACCCTGGTCAAGATCGCCGGTACTCGCTGGGGCAGTGTCGCCGCGTGTGATCGTCCGGCAGAATGGCGGGATGCCTCGACCAGTCCCCGCCGACCTGCTGGACATCGCCGAGGCACTTGTCCCCGACGCTCCCCTTGGCACCGCACGCTCTGCCGAGCATGGGAATATGCACCACGTCGTCCTGTTCCCCGGCGTCGCCGCAGTGCGTATCAGCAAGCGCCCTGATAGCGCCGCCGAGTTGCCGCGCCGGGTCGAGATTCTCCGAGCGGTTGCGGCGGCCGGTCTGCCTTTCGCCGTGCCGGAGCCGCTGACCGCGGTGACCACGTTCGGGGAGCGCGCGGCCGTCGCGCTTTCGTGGATCGACGGCGAGTCGTTGCCGGAAGGCATCGGGCACCCGGCGGCGTTCGGCCTGCTCCTGGAGGCACTGCGCGAGGTCGAGATCTCACCGGAGCTCAGGGCTGTTCTCCACACGCCCCGCCGGTACGCCGATGATCTGGGATGGGCCGACATCCTGAGCGACGAGGTCGTTCCGCGCCTGCCGACGAAGTGGCGTGACGGAGTGCGGCAGCGGCTGGACCTGCTGCTGGCACTCCAGGAGGTCCCGGCCAGGCTCGTCCACGGCGACCTCGGCGCCGGCAATGTCCACTTCGGCGAGGACGGCAAGCTGGCCGGCGTCCTCGACTGGGACATGGCGATCCTGTCCGACCCCGCGATCGACGGGGCACTCGTCGCGACCTGGCACGGCTGGGACGTCCTGCGCGCGGCCACCGACGAGGAGACCTACCGACGGGCCTGGGCCTGGAACGACGCGGTCGGGGTCGGGCACCTCCACGCGGTCTTCGCCGGCAAACCCCTGTCGCACGTCGACGGCTTCGTCCGATCCGTCGTCGCTTGGTTGGAGGAGCGCGGCCCCGAGCCTACCGATCGGCCCGGACTCATGCCCGAGCACAGTGGCTGAGCTGCCGCGTTCTGTCCTTTCTGACCACCGCCCATTTCGACGACGTCGTCACCAGCAAACCCACGATCCCGGCTCCCGGGCGCAAACTGTGTCGGAGCTGGTGGCCGCCGCCTTCGGCGACCTCGACTTCAGAGGAGGGCTACGAGGCGTTCGAGGCCGCTGGCATTGGATGCACGCCCAGATGCCGACTGCAAAATAGTCTTTGCAAGTTTACCGTCAAGGCATGGCAGCGGGCTCAGCCACCACAGCGCCGCTCGTCCCGCTGTCGGTCCCCATGCTGCTGGCCGCGGGGGCCGCCGCCGTGCAGTTCGTCGTCACCCTCGTGGCCATGCCCGAGCCGCGGCGCCGCGCCTCGTTCGCTCACGTGCTGCGCGGCGGCCTGCGTGAACGTGCCATCACCAGGCTGCTGGGCTCGCCGCCCGGGTGGCGCGCGGCTCGCGACGCGAGCGATCACCGGCACCTGCGTCACCGCGGTGTCCCTGTCGGTCCTCGCCGCCTCCACCCGGCTCAGCGGCCCCCTGGCCATCGTGCTCGCCGGGCTCGGCTACGTCACTCTGTACCTCGGTTGCGGCATCAGCGAACTGCTCCGCGGCGAGATGCTGCACCAGCGTGCGACCTCGGCCGAGCGCACCACACTCCTGTCGGTCGACTCGCTGCTCCTCCAGGCCGGCGGCGCCGTGGCGGCGGCCGGCCTGGGCTGGGTCGCCCTACACCTGGGCCTGGCCACCGCCTGGTGGATCACCTCCGCCACGATCCTGGCCACGGTCCTGCTGTTCCCCCGCAGCGCACCCTCCCGCAGGGCCTGCGCCCCCACCGACACACCGCGGCCCGCACCGGAGCCGGTCGGCGCACAGGCTTAGCCCTCGTAAGCCGAAAAGCAGCGAGTCCAAGGCGTCGTCGCGGGACGCCGCCTTCGGCGTGCGTGGGAGCGCCCCTGGGGCTCTACCGCGGGGAAGGGTCGGGGGATGCCTTGGAGGGCTTCCCCAGGAGGAGGATCGCGGCGAGGTTCGCCGCGCAGACCAGGGCACCCCCGGTCAGGGCCAGCGCCGTCACCCCGGCGACCGCGGCCAGGGGTGCGGCCACCGCCAGTCCGAACGGCCGGGCCGCGTACGAGATGAGGTGGTCGAACGACCGCACCCGCCCGAGCGCGTACTCGGGCACCTCGTCGGCCACCACCGTCTCCCACAGCGGGCTGAGCAGGCCCAGCGCGAACATCGCGACGAAGTACGCGCTCGCCATCGCCCAGAGGGGCGCGCCCGCGGCGAGGGCCACCATGGGGAGGAGGTAGCACGCGGCCCCGGCCTGCACCACGGCCAGCGGGCGGCGGATGGGCAGCCGGGGGGCGGCGAACACGCCCAGCACCATGCCGACCGTGCCGCTCTGCACGATCAGGGCCCAGCTCGCCTCCCCGCCCAGCTCGCGGACGGCCATCACCGGCCCGATCGTCAGGAACACCCCGGCCACGAGATGCCACACGCCGTGCCCCAGCACGCAGGCCAGGAACCACGGTCGCGCCCTGATCTCCCGCCACCCCTCGGCCACGTCCCGGCCGAAGGAGGAGGCGGCCTCCTGCTCGCCGCGATCGGGTGCTCGGGTGCGGATCCCGCTCAGTGTCAGCGCCGAGCAGCCGAACACCACCGCTGTGAGCGCGGCCGCCCAGCCGGGACCGGCGGCCACCGTGATCGTTCCGGCCAGCGCGGGAGCGGTGACCGCGGAGAGGCTCGTCGCCACGCCGATGCGCGTGTTCATCCGTAACCTCTCCTCGGGCCGCACCGCCGCGACCACCATCCTGGGCACCGCCGGGCTGCCGAACGAGATGGCCGCTCCCGACACGGCCGACAACACCGCGAGGTCCAGGAGGCGATGCACGCCGAGCAGCAGTTCGAGGGCGATGAGGGCCTGCGCCAGGCAGCGTACGAGGTCGGAGAGCAACGCGACGAGTTCGGGCCGGATCCGGTCGGCCAGCACTCCTCCCACGGGCAGCAGGAGCAGGAGCGGGACCATCTCGCTGGCCAGGACGATGCCGAGCGCTCCGCCGTCGTCGGTGATCCGCAGGACCGCCAGGGTCAGCGTGGTGGGGATGAGAGCGGTGGCAAGCGCCGACAGGCATCGCCCGATCAGGAGCCGCTTGGTCATGAGCTCCGAAGCTATTTCGCTGGCGAAACATTCGTCAAGAGATTATTCGATCCGTATGATTTCCGCATGGAAGACTCCGTCGATCGTCATCTGGCCCGCTGGCGTGGCAGGGCGCCCTTCGACGAGCGGACCGAGGGGATCGTGACGCGGATGCAGGCCCTGGTGAAGCACCTGTCCCACACCAAGGAGGCGGCGCTGCGGGACGTGGGGCTGCAGGACTTCGAGTTCGAGACGCTGCACCGGCTGGCGGCGCGCGACGGCTGGGCGACACCGTCCGAGCTGGCCGACGACCTCCTGCTCTCCCCCGCTGGGATGACGGGCCGGCTCGACACGCTGGAGCGGGCCGGTCTCGTACGGAGAGTGCGCAGCGCGCGGGACCGCCGCCGGGTGGACGTCGAGCTGACAGCCAAGGGAAAGGAGCTGTGGAGGGCTGCGATGTCCATCCGCGCGGAGGTGGAGAACAACCTGGTGCACGCCCTCACGTCCGCCGACCAGGTGCGACTCGACGGCCTGCTCAAGCGGCTCCTGGTGTCGATGGAGTGCGGCCGCTGAAACCGGCGCGAGCCTCACTTTCCTGAGGATGACCTCGGGAGTGCGCGGACGGGCCGAGGTCTCGATGGCGGAGCGTTCGGCCGCGTCGATCAGGTCGAGCTCGTGCAGCAACTCGGCGGACCTCGACCAGCAGGCCCGCGCCTGAGCCTGCCGGCCGAGGTCGTCCAGGGCCGGGCCGAGCCCCCACCAGTGGATGGCCTCGGTGCAACTGCCCAGATCACCGGCCATCCGGTCGGCGTCGAGCGCCTGCCGGAAGTAGTCGACCGCCTCCTTGCTCCGGCCACCGCGCCGGTGTGCCTCGGCGAGATGGCCGAGGGCGATGGCGGTGCCGACCGAGTCGCCGATATCGCGGGTGATGGCCAGTGAGCCCTCGTAGGCGTCGATGGCCTCCTCCAGGCGGCTGGCCCGCCGGTAGGTGACCCAGAGGTTGACCGGCGTGACGCCGCCGCCGCCGGAGATCACCAGCGGGATCGGGCGCTCGCCGGCCACCTCCTTGGTCAGCTGCTCGACCAGTCCGGTACGCCCGGTGAACCGCGGCGGGTCGGCGGGCAGCTCGCACGGGCCGGGCGCCCGGCCGGGAAGGTTGAGATGGGGTTCGTGGCCGAGTATCGCGCGGTGCAGGGGCTCCAGCTCGGGGCCGGGAGCCAGGCCGAGCTCCTCGGCCAGCAGCCGCCTGCCCTCCTTGTAGAGGTTGAGCGCGTCGTTCTGGCGGCCGTCGCCGAAAACGTCGCGGACGTGCCGTTCTTCCCGCTCGGCGGCTTCAGCCCGCTCCACGCCACACCGATCTCCGTCGCGCTGGCGTGGCTGCTGCGGCGGTCGCCGGACATCCTGCTGATCCCGGGGACCTCATCGGTGAGGCATCTACGGGAGAACGTCGCCGGGGGCGGGCTCTCGCTCGGTGACGAGGACGTCGCCGAACTGGAGAAGATCGGCGGCCAGGCCTGAGGCAGGTGGCGGTGCGGGTGTGTCCCGCACCGCCACCCGGTGACCGCCGTGAAACTTTCACCGGTACGAGCGGCGCGACGCACGTACGAAAATCCAGGCTGTCAGGTGTTCCGGCGGCAACGCCCGGGTCGACGAGGAGTGCCCGCTCGTTGACGCCGGGCCGGGGCGTCGGCTGTACTCCGCGGCAACACGCGCAACGGAGAAGGCCACCCAGCCGGAGGTTAATGTTAACGCTAACACAGTGGTTGGCAACCCGTTCGAGCCGGATGAAATCGGAGCACACCGTGAAGATCAGACCCCTGACTGTCCTCGCGACGGCGGCCACCTTACTGGTGAGCCTGTTCGTGGCCCTTCATGCTCAACCCGCCGGCGCGGCCACCGTCGACACGAACGCGTGGTACGTCCTGGTCAACCGCAACAGCGGCAAAGCCCTGGATGTCTACAATATGGCCACCGACGACGGCGCCCGCATCACCCAGTGGACCCGCAACAACGGCAACCAGCAGCAATGGCAGTTCGTCGACTCCGGCGGAGGCTACTACCGCATCAAGTCCCGCCACTCCGGCAAGGTGCTCGACGTCTACGACTTCTCGACCGCCAACGGCGGCGCGATCGTGCAGTGGGCCGACCACAACGGCACCAACCAGCAGTGGCGGCCGGCCGACAGCCCGGACGGCCACGTGCGGCTCATCTCGCGCCACAGCGGCAAGGCCCTGGAGGTCCAGGGCGCCTCCACCGCCGACGGCGCGAACATCGTCCAGTACGACGACTGGGGCGGCGCCAACCAGCAGTGGCGGCTCGTCCGGGTGGACGGCGGCGACCCCGGGGGTACGTGCGATCTTCCGTCGACGTACCGCTGGACCTCGACGGGCCCGCTGGCGACCCCGAGATCGGGCTGGGTCTCGCTCAAGGACTTCACCGTCGCCCCCTACAACGGCAGCCACCTCGTCTACGCGACGACGCACGACACGGGCACGAGGTGGGGTTCGATGAACTTCGGCCTCTTCGGCGACTGGTCCGGCATGGCCTCGGCGAGCCAGAACGCCATGTCCGCCTCCACCGTCGCGCCCACCTTGTTCCACTTCGCCCCGAGGAACACCTGGGTGCTCGCCTACCAGTGGGGCAGGACGGCCTTCTCCTACCGCACGTCGAGCAACCCTGCCGACCCGAACGGCTGGTCGGCCGAACAGCCGCTCTTCACCGGCAGCATCTCGGACTCGGGAACAGGGCCCATCGACCAGACGCTCATCGGTGACGACACGACCATGTACCTGTTCTTCGCCGGCGACAACGGCAGGATCTACCGGGCGACCATGCCCATCGGGAACTTCCCCGGCAACTTCGGCTCCACCTCAACGGTGATCATGAGCGACACGACGAACAACCTGTTCGAAGGCGTACAGGTCTACAAGCTGCAGGGCCAGAACCGCTACCTCATGATCGTCGAGGCGATCGGCTCGCAGGGCCGTTACTTCCGTTCGTTCACGGCCACCAGCCTGGGCGGTTCGTGGACACCCCAGGCCGCGACCGAGAGCAACCCCTTCGCCGGCAAGGCCAACAGCGGCGCCACCTGGACCAACGACATCAGCCACGGCGAGCTGGTCCGCGCCGGCGCCGACCAGACCATGACCGTCGATCCCTGCGACCTGCAACTGCTCTACCAGGGACGCGATCCCGACTCCGGCGGCGACTACGGCCTTCTCCCCTACCGGCCGGGGCTGCTGACGCTGCAGCGCTGACGGGAACCCCGCGTGGCGGGCTCGGCGGTGAGGCCGAGCCCGCCACCACACACTTCTTCGCGAGTCCTTTGACCAGGAGCGCCCGCATTTTCTGGGACGCCGGCGAAACGTTACCGGCGACACCCCCAAAACGGCAGGTCAGACGCTGTGCCGCCCGGCCATGTCCCTGCCGTTACCCATCTGAGATGTTCGCTTCTGTGTCAGTCTCGCCCCACGCCACCCGATGGCTGGGGGCCGCTCACCGCCGGCTGACCACGGCGGGAACACCCCGCCTGCGCGGACCGACCGAGACAAGGAGCACCACCTCGTGCAGCACAGCTTCACCACAGCCACCCTCACCGCCTCCGCCCTCGCCCTCACCGGCGCCCTCGCCTCAGCGTCTCCGGCCGCCGCCGCGCCGGCGGGCAATGCCCCCTCGTGCGTGGCCGTCTGGCAGACCACGGGCACCATCACCAAGACGGGGTACGCCCGCAACGACTGCGGCCGCCGGCTCCGACTGAAGATCAAGTGGGCACGCGGCACCGACGGCGCCTGCCACACCGTCGACCCGGGACGCACCATCTACTCCAAGGTCGCCCGAGGCCCCCGTACCTTCGACGGAGCCGACAGCTGCTGACCCTCACGTACGCAAAAGCCCGCCGCGCGCGCACGCGGGCCTTCGCCTGTCACGGACCGGCGCCGCGGCGGGCCCCTACCAAAGTCGGAGCCGTGCCCCACGAGGGGACAACACGGTGCGACCGCGCGCCCGATGTGGCGGACCGGGCCGGCGGGAGAGGCTGAGGGGCATGAACACCTCCACGAACACCCCCGTGCACGCCTCCCCCGACAGCTCCGCCAAGGCCTCACTCCGCAGGCCGCTCGCCGTCATCGGCGCGTGCGCCGCAGCCCTGGCCGGCTGGGTCCTCGCGGTGCCGGTGGCCGGGACCGCGCTGACCGTGCGGATGGGCGGCGGCGTCCAGCAGGTCGGGCCGGCAGCGGTCGTGGTGGCGAGCCTGCTGGCCGGGCTCGCGGGCTGGGCGCTGCTGGCCGTTCTCGAACGGTTCACCGCCCGGGGCGGCCGGATCTGGACGATCGTCGCCCTGGTCGTGCTCGCCCTGTCCCTGCTCGGCCCGCTCGGCAGCGCCGCCGGCACCGCCGCGACGGTGGTGCTGCTCCTGCTGCACCTGGTCGTCGGCGCCGTGCTCGTTCCCGGGCTGGCCAGGCGATGATCGCTCCTTCGCCGACGCCACGACACGGAGGACCCGACATGACAGTCCTGGCCAGAGCGATCGACGCCACCCGCCGCTACGGCGACGTGCTCGCACTCGACCACGTCTCGCTCGACATCAGAGCGGGCGAGCTGGTCGGCCTGCTCGGCCCGAACGGCGCCGGCAAGTCCACCCTCATCAACCTCTTCGTGGGGCTGCGCAGGCCCACGTCCGGCACGGTGGAGCTGTTCGGCGGCTCGCCGCTGGACCCGGCCACGCGGCGCGGCATCGGCATGACCCCCCAGGAGACCGGGCTGCCCGAGTCGCTGCGCGTCGGCGAGATCGCCGAGTTCGTCTGCGCGCACTTCCCCGACCGCGTCGCCACGGCCGAACTGCTGGCCCGCTTCGGGCTGGAGGATCTGGTCAGGCGGCAGGTCGGCGGGCTGTCCGGCGGGCAGCGGCGGCGGCTGGCCGTGGCGCTGGCGTTCGCGGGCAGGCCACGGCTGGTGTTCCTCGACGAGCCGACGACCGGCCTGGACGTTGCGGCCAGGCGGGCGTTGTGGGAGGGCATCAGGTCCTTCCACGAGGAAGGCGGCACCGTGCTGCTCACCAGCCACTACCTGGAGGAGATCGAGGCCCTGGCCGAACGGGTGCTCGTGGTCGACCAGGGCCGCGTGCTGGCCGACGACAGCGTACGGACCGTACGCGGCATGGTGGGCACCCGGCGCGTCTCCCTCGTCGCCGAACACCTGCCGCGGCTGCCCGGCGTGCTCGGCGCCGAACGCTCGGGCGACCGGATCGACCTGGTCGTCAACGACCCCGACCGGCTCGTCGTGGAGCTGGTACGCAGCGGGACGCCCTTCTCCGGCTTGGAGATCAGGCCGGCCACGCTGGAGGAGGCCTTCCTCGCCCTCACCTCGAAGGAGCCCGCACATGTCTAGCCTGGTCCTCGCGCACACCCGCTACCTCGTGATCGAGCAGATCCGGGTGCCGATCGGCATCCTGGCCAGCGCCTTCTTCCCCGCGGTCTCGATGGTGGCGTTCGTGGTGCCGTTCGCGGGCCGGGACCCGGTGGCGGCGACGACGGCGACGGGCTCGCTGATGTTCTTCGGCGCGATGTCGGCCGCGCTCATGGGGCTCAGCAGCTCGGTCGCGCAAGATCGCGACCTGCCGTGGAACCCCTACCTGCGTACGCTGCCCGCCGGCCCGCTGCCGCGCTTCGCGGGCCGGATCCTGTCGACGCTCGCCGTCATGCTCCTCTCGGTGATCCCCGTACTGCTGGTGGCGGCGCTGTTCACGGAGGCGACGATCACGCCGGTCCGGCTGCTGCTGGGTGTCGGCGCGCTGGTCCTCGGCGTGGTGCCGTTCATGTTGATGGGGTTGTGCGTCGGCTTCCTGCTGGCCTCGAAGGCCGCGATGGCGGTGTCACAACTGCTGTTCTTCCCCATGGCCATCCTCGGAGGGCTGCTGCTGCCGCCGCAGGTCCTGCCGCAGTTCGTACAGGCCGTCTCGCCGTACGTGCCCACCCGGGGCGCGGCCGAGCTGATCTGGGCGGCCGTCGTCGGCGCCCGGCCGGGCGTGGTGCCGCTGGTCATGCTGGCCGTCTGGACCGTCGCCACGGCGACCGCCGCCTTCTGGGCCTACCGCCGCGACGAGGGCCGACGTTTCACCTGACCCGCCGGCGTTTAGGAGCAGATTCGCGAGGTTCCGGTACCCGTGCAGTTGTTGCTCGGGGCCGCCGGCTCCCAGGCGGCGCAGTTCGCGGGCGAGCGCCTGGGCGATCTGCTGCTCGGCCTGCCGGAAGCGGGTGACCAGGTCGGGGGTGCGGGGCGCCTGGTCGAACAGCAGCCGGTGCAGCCGGGGCCGGTCGGTGTGCAGGACGGCCACGCATTCCACCAGGTCGGCGAGCAGGACGGGCAGGGGCGGGCGGTGTTCGCCGGCGCGGGCGAAGACCTGGGCGACCTGCTGGGCGCTCTCGGCCAGGTAGTGCTCGGCCAGCGCGACCAGAAGCGCGTCCTTGTTCGGGAAGTACTGGTACAGCGAGCCGATGGACACTCCGGCGCGTTCGGCGATCTTGTTGGTGGTGGTGCCGGTGTAGCCGTGACGCTGGAAAAGCTGAGCGGCCGCCTCCAGGATCGCCGCCACGGTCTCGCGGGAGCGCTGCTGGCGGGGCTGTTTACGGGGCGTGAGCACGGACCTCCAATGCGAGTACCGAAAACTGAGAATAGCTCGCATCATTGAACGGCGGGCTCGTCGCCCCGCCCTTCCCTCCAGAACCTTCTGTGCGAACGGAGGCGTCTTCGTGCTGTCCGGCCTCCTGGCCTACGGCGTCCGGATCCTGCCCGGCCTGCTGCTGATCGGCGCCTGTTACGTGGTGGCGCGTCGTGAACGCGACCCGCTGCTCCGCGTCATGGTGCTCATCCTCGGCTTCGTCCAGGTCAGGGATGCGATGACACCGCTGGAATTCTGGCGGCTGGGCGCCGCGGGCGCGGTTCCGTGGCTGCGCTTCACCGACCAGGCGGGGACCCTGCTGCTGTTCGGCCTCGGCACGCTGGCGCTGACCGCGGGAGTGCTGCGCCTGGACAGCGAACTCCGCGCGCTGGTGCGCTGGGGCCGGTTCGCGCCGGTCACACTCGGCTGGGGCGTCGGCGGAGGCGTGCTGGCCGCCGCCCCGGTCCTGCTGCTGTCGCTCCCGACCCCCCTGGCGGCGAGGGGCGGCGCGGTCGCCGTCACGCTGCTGCCGGTGCTGCTGGTGTTCAGCCTGGCCGGCAACCTCGCCGAGGAGGTGTTGTTCCGCGGCTTCCTTCAGGGCCGGCTGGAGCAACACGCCTCCGCCGGACGCGCGGCTGTGCTGTCGGCTCTGCTGTTCGCGGCCTGCCACGTCTTCCTGGCCTCGACGGTCACCGACGTCGGCTGGCCGCTGCCGGCCTTCGCCCTGTACGAGGGGCTGATCTGCGCCTTCCTGCGGCTGCGCGACGGCGTGATCGCCGCCGCCCTCGCACACGGACTCGCCATCTTCCTGCTGGCGGGCGCTGGTCTGACGCGCCGGCCTCGGTCAGCCGGCCTCGGTCAGCCGGCCTCGGTCAAGGCGTCGTACGTGCGCAGGGCCGTCCGAGCGAGAGCCCGGCCGTTCACCGGCTTGCCGGACGAGCTTGTGCCGTATCGGGGCCCGCCTTTGACGTGCCCCGGTTCCGTCCCCGGAGGCGTCAAAGCCCAGCCCTGGAGTCTGTTTTGCGTAGATTGCCCTATTTGTATCGAGGGTAGCTCCCCAAGGCGAGGCTGCACCCCGCAGCCGCACCGATCGCTCCATCACGTTAGGAGCAGACCATGACAACGCCGAGCCGCCTGACCGCAGCCAGGCTTCTGTCCTTGCCCCGCCTCAGCGTGCCGACACCGGACCCCGACGACGACAGTTCCTCGAGCCACCGGCGTCGCCGTCGCCACCGGCGCTGATCGACGACACGCCCCACGCGGCTGAAGGGCGCCTCCCAGCGCCCTTCAGCCGCGCCCCCCGTCGGCGCCTGCCTGACCGGTCGCCGGAAGACCCGTCAGACGCCTATGCGCACTGCTTCCTGTGGTAGACCGAGCAGTCGGTTCTCCAGCACTTGAAGACGGAGCAACAGATGCTTCCCGTGCAGGTCGTGTGGTCGAGAATGCACCGTGCGGTGCAGGCGGCCTGCGCGTCGCCGGTCGGTACGACGAAAGCGACGATCCGGTCTGCCAAATCGGTGAAAAGTTTCATCTGGTCCCACCTTTCTTCCAGTGACCTACTCGCACAGGCGAATCTGGCGGTAGGTGCAGTTCGTCTCGTAGCACCGCATCGTGTAGCAGCCGGTGTTCGGGTCGTAGCTGATCTGCACGCACCTCTTGACGCACGCCGCGTCGGCCTTGACCGAGGGGATCAACCGGTCAAGGAGCTTGTCCAGCATTCCGTTCTCACCTCCCTTCCCTGTCCCGGGCTTTCCTGGGCGCGGCACCACGAAGAGTCGTCCCGTGACGGCCGCGGGCTTGTGGACAAGGGGCCGTGCCGCGCGTCCAGCCGCCTGATGGTGACGGCGTGGAGGTCGTCGGCGCGGAAGAAGCCGTGCTCGCGGGAGTCGAAGCTGACCTCGGTGTTGTCACCGATCAGCACGAACCTGCCGACCGGGACGACGTCCACGTCGACGGCCTTGCGTACGTCCTCAGGAACCGGATCGCCGGGCAGGGCGGCGACGCGTTTGATCAGGAACTTGCCGCCGGCCGGGAGCGGGTTCCGGACGATGGCGATCTGACCGTGGCCCAGCGCCCTCAGGCGCGTGCGCCGGGACAGCAGCCGGTCCCCGTCGGTCAACGTCGGAGCCATGCTCTCGCCGTGGACCCGGGCCACCATGTACGTCGCGCGCAGCCGTACGACCAGCAGGGCCAGCCCTCCGAGCGCGCACGCCCCCGCCAGGAACGCCCGCCTCATGACGCCGTGACCTCGGCCGGCATGGCGTGGCCGCCGCTGACGACCGTGCCCCCTTGACCGATCGTGATGACGGTCGGGTACGCGTTGACCTTGAACGCCGTCTGTACGGGCCCCTGCGGCGCCTCCGTGATGACACGCGCCACCTCCGCGAGGCGTTCGACGTCGGCCGCGCAGTCCTCGCCGGTGTCCGCGACCACGGCGAGCACGGCGTCCGACGTGCCGCGCGCCCGCTCCACGAAGAGCGGGAGCAGTTCCTCGCACGGCCCGCAGCCCGGGGAGAAGAAGCCGACCAGCGCGGGCGCGCCCAGCAGTTCGTCGGAGATCGGCTCACCGCTCGTGGTCATGGTGGCGAACCGCGGGACCCTCTCACCGGGCGAGAGCCCTTCGCTCATCGCCGGCGCGCTCTCGCCCTGCCTGCGCAGCCGGCGGATCACGCCGACGGTCAGCAGCAAGTTGACCATGCACAGCAGGCCGACCAGCACGACCGCGGCGACCACGTACTGCATCGCACCCTCCCCGCCTGTCCGTGAGCAAATGCGGGATCACCTTGAGCGCACGCGGTCCCGACGGCACGCGACGAGCTCGTGATCCTCGACGTGAATGCTTCACGACCCCGCTAGCCCGCCCCTCGCGCGCCGCTAGCCCGGAAAAGGTTGCCTGGCCGACTGGATATCTGTTATACAGATAGACATGTCGATTCACGTCGTCACTGTGGCGGACGCCGTCGCCGACCAGCTGCGCCGCCGGCTGCTGTCAGGCCACTACTCAGGCGGAGACCAGCTGCGTGACACCGAGCTGTCACAGGAGTTCGGTGTGGCCCGGCCCACGGTGCGCGCGGCCGTGCAGACGCTCGTGGCCGAAGGGCTGCTCGACCGCGGGCGCGGGCGCAGTGCGCAGGTCCGGTCGTTCACCGCCGACGACGCGATCGACCTGGGCCGGCTGCGGCGGCCCGTCGAGCTCGTCGCGGTCGAGGTGGTCGTGACGCAGGACCGGCCTCTCACCGGCATCGCGTCGGCGGCGCAGGCGTTCTCCGCGTTGGGGGACGACGTCTCGTGGGACGTGGTCGCCGACCATGACGTGGCGTTCCACCGGGCCGTGTTCGAAGCCGCGGGCTCGGCGCGTCTGCTGCGCACCTTCGACGAGCTCAGCGCCGAGTTGCGCCTGCTCATCGCCCAGCTCCGCCCGACCTACGAGAGCGTCGCCGACCTGGCGCACGAGCACGAGCTGCTGCTCGCCGCGCTGCGCTCCGGCGACCTCCAGCGGGTCAGGGCCGCCTGGAACGGGCACTGCGACGACTCGGAACGTTTCTACCTCGACCTCATCCAGGAGCACACACGGTGAACTTCAGCGACTTCGACGCCCTCAGCTTCGACTGCTACGGCACCCTCATCGACTGGGAGAGCGGCATCGCGACCGTGCTGCGCGCGTGGGCCGACGCACACGACCTGCGGATGACGGACGAGCAGTTGCTGACGGCGTACTCGACGCACGAGGCGCAGGCCGAGGCCGACCACCCCGGCGACCTCTACCCGCGCATCCTGGCGCGTGCCATGCGCGGCCTCGGCGCGCAGCTCGGCGTGCCGGTCAGCGATGACGAGGCCGAGTCACTGGCGGTCTCGGTGCCCGGCTGGCCGGCGTTCCCCGACTCGGCGGAGGCGCTGCAGCGGCTGTCGCGGCGGTACGACCTCATCATCGTCTCCAACGTCGACCGCGCCGGCTTCGCCGGCTCCAACCAGCACCTCGGCGCCACCTTCACCAGCGTCCTCACCGCCGAGGACATCGGCTGCTACAAGCCGGATCCCCGTGCCTTCGAGGCGCTGCTCCACGAGGCCGAGCGGCTCGGGGTGGCCGAGGGCAGGCTGCTGCACGTGGCGCAGAGCCTGTTCCACGACCACGTGCCCGCCAAGGCCGCCGGCCTGCCGACCGTGTGGATCAACCGCCGGCACGACGACGCCGGCTGGGGCGCGACACCGCAACCGTCGGCCGGCGTGACCCCCAACTGGACCTTCACCTCCATGCGGGCGTTCGCGGACGCGGTCGACGCCGAACCCGCCTGACGACCGGCACGACGACCGGCACGACGACCGGGGCGAGCGGGCCGGTCGCTGCTCCGCACGTCTCACCTCGTACGATGATCGACGCCCCGGCGCCGACATTGGAGGCTTGGAACGTTGCTGGATCGAGAACGCGTGCGCGCCCTCCTCGCCCACCCTCGCTTCGAGCGGGCGATCACGGCGGTCATCTTGCTCAACGCGATCACGATCGGCTGTGAGACCTCCTCCTTCGTGATGGGGTGGATCGGCGAGCCGCTCCACGTCGTGGACCGCGTCGTGGTGGGCGTGTTCGTCCTGGAGCTCGCCGCCCGCCTCTACGCCCACCGGGGCGCGTTCTTCAAGGACCCGTGGAACTGGTTCGACACCGCCATCGTGGCGATCGCGCTGGTGCCCGCCTCGGGGCCGGCCTCGGTGCTGCGTACTCTGCGGATCATGCGGGCGCTGCGGCTCGTCACCGCGGTGCCCAGCATGCGCCGGGTCATCTCCGCGCTGTTGGCCGCCATCCCCGGCATGGCCTCCATCCTCGGTCTGCTGATCATCATCATGTACGTGGCGGCGGTGATGGCCACCCAGTGGTTCGGGCGCACCGCGCCGGCCTACTTCGGCGAGATCCCGACCTCCCTGTTCACCCTGTTCCAGGTGTTGACCGGGGAGGGCTGGCCGGACATCGCCGACCAGATCATGGACGTGCACCCCTGGGCGTGGATCTTCTTCGTGGCCTACATTCTGGTGTCGTCGTTCGTGGTGCTGAACCTCTTCATCGCGGTCGTCGTCAACGCCATGGACGACGAGAGCACCTCCGCGGAGGAGCAGCGTACCGACGACCGGCTCAAGGCGATCACGGAGGAGCTCGCGCGCCTGCACGCCAAGCTGGACGCCCTGCAACCTCCCGCGCGGGCCGGCGATCCGGCGGACGGCTCCGAGGCCTCCGCCAGCCTGTCGAACGCGAGCTGACCGGCCCGCCTCAGCGGAGCGTGAGGGCGTCCAGGCTGGGATAGTCGGTGTACCCGGCGGCGTCGTGGGTGTACAGATGGGCCGTGTCGATCGGCTGGAGCGGGGCGTCGCGGGCGAAGCGGGCGGGCAGGTCGGGGTTCGCGATGAAGGCCCTGCCGTACGAGACCAGGTCGGCGCGGCCCGAGGCGAGCGCGGCTTCGCCGGCGGCCTTACCGGTGGCGGGGCCGTTCTCGCCGACGTTGGCGATGAGGGGCCCGTGCCAGCGCGGTCGCAGGTCGGCCAGCGCGGGATAGCGATCGTTGTCGGTGAGGTGCAGATAGGCCAGGCCGAGGCCGTCGATGCGCTCGACGAGCTCGCGATAGACGGGGCCGGGGTCGGTCTCGACCATGCCCGCCTGCGGGTTGCCCGGCGACAGGCGCAGCCCTGTGCGGTGAACGCCGATCGCGTCGGCCACGGCGGCGACGACCTCGACCGGGAAGCGGATGCGGCCGCCTGGTGTGCCGGGGCCGTACTCGTCGTCACGGAGATTGGTGTTGTCGGCCAGGAATTGGTGGATCAGGTAGCTGTTGGCGCCGTGCAGTTCCACCCCGTCGAAGCCGGCCGCCATGGCGTTGCGGGCGGCGGTGACGTGGTCCTGGACGGCCTGCCTGATGTCCGCCCTGGTCATGGCGCGGGGGGTGACGGGATCGGCCTTGCCGCCGTCCCGTACGTGAACCGGACCGGGCACGGGCACCGCGGACGGGCCGGACGGGACGTCGGCGGCCAGGCGGGACAAGGGGTGACCGTGCCGGCCGCCGTGCATGAGCTGGGCGAAGACGCGGCCGCCGGCCGCGTGCACGGCGTCGGTGACAGTGCGCCAGCCTCGTACGTGCTCGGGGGTCTCAAGGCCCGGCATGCGCCATCCCGCCTGCCCTCGGGCGCTGGGCCAGATGCCTTCGGTGACGATGAGACCGGCGCCGGCGCGTTGCGCGTAGTAGTCGGCGACGATCGGCTGTGGCGTGCCGTCCTCGTGTGCGCGGAAACGGGTCATCGGGGCCATCACCATACGGTTGGGCAACGCCAGCCGGCCGAGAAGGTAGGGCTTGAGCAGCAAGAGTTCATTCATGCAGGTACGGTAGGAGTTGACACTGATGTCAGGTTCAACCCGAGGTGCGGCATGCGGATCGGTGAGCTGGCGCGGCGGACGGCCGTGAGCGAGCGCTCGCTGCGTTACTACGAGAAGCAGGGGCTGCTCCAGTCGCGGCGCACCCCTGGCGGCCACCGCGAATATGGCGAGAGCGCCGTGCGGCGGGTCATCCGCATCCAGGAGTTGTTCGCCGCCGGGTTGTGCAGCTCCAAGATCGTTCAGCTGCTTCCCTGCCTGGGCGACGGCGAGGGCGGGCCGGCCGAGGTGGCCTCCCCGTGGCTGGCCGAGCAGCTCATGAGGGAACGTGAGCGCATCGACCGCATGATCGGCGACCTGGTGCGTTCCCGCGACGTGCTCGACGACATCATCCGCGAAGCCGTCAAACACTGAGCGCTCCTCCGCTCCGGCACCCGCGTCCGCCGTTGCGCGAGATGACAAAGAAAGCCTCGCCCTGGCGCGGCGATTTGACATCTGTCACGAGGACGGCTCCTCCGCCGCCGGACAAGCTGTTGCTGCCGGCGAACACGCCGGTAGGCGCAGGTGCCCACAGGCCGCCTGCACGACTCGATGGAGGAGCACCCATGCGAGGACGGATCATGAGGAAGGCCGCCGTGCTGATCGCGTTGGCGACGGCCGCGGCCATCGGCGTCGGGCCGGCGGGCACCAGCCTGGCGGCCGACTCCAGTTCGACCGCGGCCCCGCCGCTGCGGGCGTACGGCATCACCGACAACGGCAGGGTGATGGCCACCTTCACCACCGAGGAGCCGGAAGAGCTCAACTGGGTCAGGCGCATCTCCGGGCTGGTCACCGACACCTTCGTGATCGGCATCGACTTCCGCGTGCAGGACGGCAAGTTCTACGCCGTCGGCAACCACGGCGGGATCTACACGATCTCGATCCCGACCGGCGACGAGGACGTCGTGGTCTCGAAGGTCTCCCAGCTCAAGGTGGGTCTCAAGGGCACGGCGTTCGGAGTCGACTTCAATCCCGCCGCCGACCGGCTGCGCGTGATCAGCGACAACGGTCAGAACCTGCGGCACAACCTCAACGACGGCACCACGGTGTCGGACGGCACGCTGAGCAACGGCCCCGGTTCGCCGGCCTCCGGGGTCACCGCCGCCGCCTACACCAACAACGACCTCAACGGCGACACGGCGACCACGCTGTTCGACGTCAACACCACGACCGCGCAGGTCGTCGTCCAGTCGCCGGCCAACAACGGCCTGCTGGCCCCGACCGGTGCGCTCGGCCGGCCCGTCGCATTGAACGCGGGCCTCGACGTCTACAGCGACCTGAAGGGCGGCAAGACCGTCTCGAACTCGGCATTCGCCACTTTCGTCGACTCGGACGGCCTCGCGACGCTCAACTCCGTCGACCTGCTCACCGGCGCCGCCACCCAGATCAGCGAGCCGTTCCCGCTGACCATCACCGACATCGCCGTCGCGCTCGACACCACCTGACCGTCCTCGCCCACCCACGACGTGAGCCCGTGCAGCCGTCCGCGCGGGCTCACCAGCGTTGCGCCCACGCCGGTCACGACGACACGGCTCGGCCGTCCATCGGGGCGCGGTTCGACCCACGCCCCGCTATCGACGTCGATCCCACCGGAGCAGTCGTTTCCCCGCCGGACGGAACGTAAGGTCCGGTTGCCTCCTGCCGGGCCCGGCGACGGCGGTGGCGGTCGCCGCGAGGGCGGTCTTCAGGAGGAGCCTGCCTTTCATGGCCCTCTCCTGCCCTCGGGCGGCGCCACCGCAGCCGTCGGCCACGAGGGGTCAGGCGGGGCACACGTGGCCCGGTGCGGGACGGGCGCCCGTGCGCAGGTAGCGGTGCACGAGGTCGCGCACGCAGCGGTTGCCTGACAGGTAGACCGAGTGGCCGGAGTCGGCGCGGACCCAGGCCGAGCCCGGCAGTTGCCCTGCCAGCAGCCGGCCGCCGGAGGGCGGCGTGGCGGTGTCGCGGAGGCCGCTCACGAGCAGCACCGGAGGCAGCCCCTCGGGGGCGATGGCGTGCGGCGGGAAGGAACCCTGGTGGCGCTGCCCGACGCAACGGCCGTATTCCATTTTCGCCATCAGCCAGCCGGCCCGCGGCTCGATCTTGCGGAGCCGGCGCTCGATCGCGGTCATCCCCTTCCGGTCCTGGGTGAACGGGAAGTCGGCGCACCACGCCAGGCCGTCGACGCGGATGCCGGTCGGAACGTCGGAGGGCGTGAGGTGGAGGTCGCTCGCGTTGCCCGCGCGGGCCTTGGCCAGCGCCTGGGCGAAGCGCGGCCACCGGGACTCCTGGGGCACGGAGAGGAACGCGTTGAGGCGCAGCTGCACCGGGTCGACGGTCTTGCCCTGGCCGGCGTCGGGAGCCGGCAGCGGTTCGCGGCTCGCCTGCGCCGTCAGCCCGTCCCACACGTCGCGGGCGTTGTCGGGGTGCAGCGCGCACTCGGCGTCGCTCTCGCACCACTTACCGAACTTCTCGAACGCGTCGCCCACCGCCTCGGCCTTCGCCGCGACGGCCTCCAGGGGCGAACGCCGGGTGTGGTCGGCCACGCTGTCGAGATACATCCGGCGCACCTGGGCGGGGAAGAGCTCGGCGTAGGCCTTGCCGAACACCGTGCCGTAGGAGTTGCCGTAGTAGCTGAGCCCGCCCTCGCCGAGCGCCCGCCGGATCGCCTCCATGTCGTGGGCGGCCTGCCAGGAGTCCAGGTTGCCGGCCAGCGGGCCCGCCGCCTTCCTGCAGGAGGCCTCCCACGCGCGGTTGTCGCGCACGAAGCGGTCCCACGTGCGTCTGCCGGAGGAGAACATCAGGGCGGTATAGGCCGGCCCGGTCTCGCAGGCGACCCCACTGCTGCCGCCTCGCCCGCGCGCGTCGAAGGCGATGACGTCGAACCACCGGGTCAGCTCCGCCAGGTCCTTCCGCATCCCCGGCAGATGCTCGGCCGTCGAGCCGTCGGCTCCCAGGTTGACCAGCAGCGAGCCGGCTCGCTGCGCAGGGTCCTGGGCCGGGAGCCTGGCCAGCCGGACGGTGGTGCGGTCGTCGCCCGGACGGTGCCAGTCCACGGGCACCGAGAGGTCGGCACACCGGATCTCCGTGCCCCGGGCGGCCTCGCCAGGGCAGTTCTTCCAGGAAATCTTCTCCGCGGACGTGGCGGCTGCCGGAACGGCGGAGCCCGTCGCCATGAGACACGCGGCGGCCACCAGCACGATCGATCTCGTCAACATGCCGCCACCCTCGCACGGCCGGCCGCACGGTCGCGTCGGCCCCAGGTCGAGTTTTCCGCGTAGGTCTCAGGGCGAACAGGCGGCCGCTCTTACGACCTGGGTCTGACCTCGATTAGACCGGTCTCGTACGCGAGCACCACCGCCTGCACCCGATCCCGCAGGCCGAGCTTGGCCAGCAACCGCCCCACGTGGGCTTTGACCGTCGCCTCGGCCACGTGCAGCCCTCCGGCGATCTCCGCGTTCGACAGGCCGCGAGCCACCAGCACGAGCACCTCGCGCTCGCGTGCGGTCAGCACGTCGAGCGCCTCCGGCGTGCGCGGGTCGTCGTCGGTGAGCTGACCCGCGAAGCGGTCGAGCAGCCGCCGTGTCGTGCTGGGCGCCACGACCGCGTTGCCCAAGTGCACGGCGCGGATCGCCGACAGCAGGTCGGACGGTGAGACCTCCTTGAGCATGAAGCCGCCGGCGCCGGCCTTGAGCGCCGCGTAGGCATATTCGTCGAGGTCGAAGGTCGTCAGGATCAGCACGCGCGGCCCGCCGGGCTCCGCGCGGATGCGGCGGGTCGTCTCCACGCCGTCCATGCGCGGCATGCGGACGTCCACCAGGACGACGTCGGCCTCGACCGTCCGCAGCAGCTCGAGGGCGCTGGCGCCGTCGCCCGCCTCGCCGACGACCTCGATGTCCGGCTCCACGTCGAGGACCATGCGAAAGCCCGCCCGGACCAGCTCCTGGTCGTCGACCAGAATGACGCGGATCATCGTACGTGCTCCAATCCTCGGGGCGGTGGGGGCGGGACCGGCTTCCTACACTGCGAGTGTGTCTAACGTATTGGTGACGTGGGCGCGGGCGCATCCCCGGGTGATCGACGGCGCCGTGGCGGCGGCGGTGTTCGTCGTCAACGTGCCTGTGCAGGCCGCGTACGTTCCCGAGCACCTGCCGCGCTATCCGGTCGCGCTGCTGGTGTCCGCGGGCCTGTGCCTGCCGTACGTCGCCCGCAGGAACCACCCGGTCGCGAGTTTCGCGGCGATGGCGCTGGTGTCCCTCGCCCAGGTGGTGCTCGGCGTGTTGCCGACCTGGGCCAACGCCATGCTGCTCGCCGGGCTCTACACCGTCGCCACGGGTCGCGACCGGCGCGTGTCGATCACGGCGGCGGCGGTCGTCGAGCTCGGCGCCGTCCTCGCCGCGCTGCGGTGGGGAGGCCGCCCGCTGGAGGTGGCCTTCCAGCTGTCCGCAGCCACGGTCTTCATCGTGTCGGTGTGGATGTGGGGTCACACCATCGGCACCCGCCGCGCCTACGTGGCGGGCCTGCGGGAACGCGCCGAGCACCTGGAGCGGGACCGCGACAACCAGGCGCGGATCGCCGCCGCCGCGGAGCGCGCCAGGATCGCGCGGGAGATGCACGACATCGTCTCCCACAGCCTGAGCCTCATCGTCGTGCAGGCCAACGGGGCGGCGCACTGCCTGCACAGCCGGCCGGACTCCGCGCACCAGGCGCTGACGGCGATCAGCGACATCGGCCAGAACGCGCTGACCGAGATGCGGCACATGCTGGAGGTGTTGCGCGACGGCCCGCCGGAACGCGGCCCCTACGCGCCGCGGCCGGGCCTGGCACAGCTGGAACGGCTGGTCGAGGACGTACGGAGCGCGGGCCTGCCCGTCGAGCTGACCGTGCACGGCGAGCCGCGCGAGCTGCCGGACGGCGTCGACCTCGCGGCGTACCGCATCGTTCAGGAAGCCCTGACCAACACCCGCAAACACGCGGGACCGCAGGTGAGCACGGCGCGAGTGTCGTTGCGCTATGGGGAGGACGCGCTCGACCTGCGCGTCTCCGACGACGGCCGCGGCGCGGGCGCGCAGGCCGGGCGGTCGGGCGGGCACGGGCTCGTGGGCATCAGGGAGCGCGTCGCCGCCTACGGCGGATCCGTCCGCTGCGGCCCGGCGGACGGCGGCGGGTTCGAGGTCGTGGCGGCGCTTCCCGTCCGGAGCTGACCACCGTACGCCCGCGTGACGCGGTCCGGCCCCTCCCAAGGTGCGGCCTTCTCGCGCTCCCGGGAAGGCCGCACAACCGGACACGGTCAGCGCACGTGGACCCGGGGCTGGGGCGGGGTGCTCATGCCGTCGCCGATGAAGAAGCTCGGGTGCGGCGGCTGGTTGTAGGCGGTGTTCTGCCAGGCGAGGGCCACCCGGTACTGCGGGTCGTGCAGCAGGGTGTGGATCTTGGTGGTGGTCACGTGGGGGGTGGCGTAGATGCGCAGGGCGCGGTTGTCGGTGGTGGGCCAGATGACCTCCTCTCGCCAGTCGCCGAGAATGTCGCCCGACAGTGACGGATTGGCCTTGGTGCCGTTGTTGCTGTGCACGCCGGAGGCGGTCAGCAGGCGGGTCTCGCCGCCGGTGCCGTACTTGTCGATCCTGGTCTGGTCCAGCAGCTCGCGCACCGGGTCACCGTCCCACCAGGACAGGAAGTTCGCCGAGGACGGCTGGCGGCCGACGACCGTGCCGGAGGTGTTGCGCAGGCCGTTCTGCCCGGCCCCTGAGGCCCAGGACTCGGCGCCGGGGCTGCCGGCGTGGATGTCGGCGGCCACGCCCCGGCCGGGCCCCTCGCCGTCGGAGCCGGAGCCGGAGCCGGTACGCCACAGCACCTGGCCGGTACGGGCGTCGACCATGTACAGGCCGGGCCGGTTGCCCGATTCGGAGATCTTCACGTACTCCTGGCCCGGGCGGCCGGGGTCGAGGTCGCCCAGGTGGGCGGCGTCACCGTGGCCCCAGCCGACGTTCCACAGTCGGCCGCCGTCGTCGTCGATGGCGGCCGCGCCGTAGACGATCTCGTCGCGGCCGTCGGCGTCCACGTCGCCGACGGTGAGGCTGTGGTTGCCCTGGCCGGCGTACGAGCCGTTGCCGGAGGCGTTGCTGTCGAACGTCCAGCGTTTGACGAGCCGGCCGTCGCGGAAGTCCCAGGCGGCGATCACGGAGCGGGTGTAGTAGCCGCGCGCCATGATGAGGCTTGGCCGCTGCCCGTCCAGGTACGCGGTGCCGGCGAGGAACCTGTCCACCCGGTTGCCGTAGGAGTCGCCCCAGGAGGAGACGTTGCCGCGCGGCGGGTCGTAGTTCACCGTGGACAGCGCCGCCCCGGTCCGGCCGTCGAACATCGTCAGGAACTCGGGGCCGGACAGGACGTAGCCGGAGGAGTTTCGGTGGTCGGCGTTCGCGTTGCCGATGACGGTGCCTCGGCCGTCGACGGTGCCGTCAGCGGTTTTCATGGCGACCTCGGCCCTGCCGTCGCCGTCGTAGTCGTAGACCTGGAACTGCGTGTAGTGGGCGCCCGCGCGGATGTTGCGGCCCAGGTTGATGCGCCACAGGCGGGTGCCGTCCAGCTTGATCCCGTCGATGTAGACCACGTCGGTGGTGCCGGACTGGGAGTTGTCCTTGGAGTTGTCGGCCTCCCACTTCAGCACCAGGTCGAGCCGGCCGTCGCCGTCCAGGTCGCCGACGCTGGCGTCGTTGGCGTGGTGGCCGCCGGGCGGGGAGACGGGCACGTCGAGATAGCCGTCGCCGAACCTGAGCGAGGGTTCGGAGGCCGGGCCCTCGGCGCCGCCGGTGAGCGGGCGCACCGTGTAGGAGGCGTCCGAGGGCGCCCCCGCGTCCAGGTGGTTGGTGGAGTCGGTGACGGTCGCGATGCGTGTGCCGCCTCGGTAGACGTTGAAGGACGTGTCACGGGGCTCGGTGCCGAGCAGCCGCCACGAGACCAGGTTGCCGTTGCCGGAGCGGACGCTGATCAGGCCGCGGTCGAGGTCTTCCGCCTGTTTGGCGTCCGCGGGGGCGGTGGGGGTGACCGTGGGAGTGACCGTCGGGGTCGGCTCGCCGGGGTCGCCGGTGCAGGTGACGCCGTTGAGGGTGAACGTGGCGGGCGCCGGGTTGCCGGATCCGTCCCAGGAGGCGTTGAAGCCGAACGTGGTGCTGCCGCCCCGGGGGATCGCGGCGTTGTGGCCCGCGTCCTCGGCGGTGACGGCGGCGCCGTTCTGCGTGGCGGTGGCGTTCCACGCCTGGGTGATCCGCTGGCCGGAGGTGAACGACCAGTCCAGGCGCCAGCCGTCGACGGCGTCGCCCAGGTTCCTGACGGTCACGTTGCCGGTGAACCCGCCGGACCACTGGGTGGCGACGTCGTAGTCGACCTCGCAGGCCACCGCCGCGGCGGCGGGCGACTGCAGGCCGACGGCGGTCGCGGCGACCAGGCACACGCTGCCGGCGAGCGCCGTGACGAGCAGTGCTGGACGGGATAAACATTTCATTGAACGTCCAATCGGTGTATTGAGGGTCACGAGGAGGTGCCGAGCGCCCACACGGTAAGAAGGTGCTGACCAGAGTGTCAACGGGCCACCGGTGCCCACCTCACCCGAGATTGTTACCTTTCAGGTCAGCAGCGGGAGGAGTCCACACGGCTCTGAAACTTTCGGAGCCGCAACCGGTCAGCGGCAGGGCGGCGCGGTGGACTCGCGGACGACAAGCCGGGGCCGGTAGACGAGCTTCTGGTGACGGTGACCCGCGCGGGCCTCGTCGAGCAGCAGCTCGGCCGCGACCCGGCCCAGCTCGCGCTTCGGCTGCCAGACGGTGGTCAGCGCCGGGGCAAGCTGCGCGGCGAACGCCACGTCGTCATAGCCCACGACCGACATCTCCTCCGGCACCGCGATGCCCCGCTCCTTCAGGCCCCCGATCACGCCGAGCGCCGCCGTGTCGTTGAGGCACACGATCGCGGTGGGCGGATCGGCCGCGGCCAGCACGTCCTCGAGGGCCGCGGCGGCGGTCACGGTGATGTCGGGCGACGGCACCCGTACGTCCAGCACGCCGCGGTCCGGGTCGAGGCCGGCCTTGGTGAACGCCGTACGGACCCCGGCGTGGCGCTCGGCGGTCTGCTGCACCTCGATCGACGCGCTGAGCAGGGCGATCCGCCGGTGCCCCAGCGTGAGCAGGTGTGCCGCGACCTGCTCACCGCCCCACCGGTTGTCCATCGACACCGAGCACAACCGCCCGTCGGACCTGTGGTCGAGCAGCACCACCGCGACCCCGCGACCGGCCAGGGTGACCAGCGGGTCCAGGTCGGCCTCGACCGGGGTGATGAGCACGCCGCGCACCCGCTGCTTCTCCAGCTCCTGCAGGTAGTGCCGCTCCCGGCCGGGTTGCAGGTCGGTGCTGCAGGTCATGAGCATGCAGCCGTCCTGGAGCAGCCGGTCCTCCACCCCACGGCACACCTCGGTGAAGAACGGGCCCGCGATGTCGAGCGTCACCGCGCCGACCAGCGGGCTGGGCACGCCGCGTAACCGCCTGGCGGCGTTGTCCGGCAGATAGCCCACGCGGGCCATCGCCGCGTGCACGCGGCGGCGCGTCTCCTCGGCGACGAGCTCGGGACTGTTGAGGACGTTGCTCACGGTCGTCAGCGAGACTCCGGCCTCCCGCGCGACCTGGCGCATGCCGGGTCGGCGCGGCTCGGTCGAAGCGTCCACCGCAGCACCATATCCGCCCCGCGACGATCACGCGGAACACACCGATGCGGTCTTTCGGGGCGTCTCTCACACGAAGCCGTCCGGGTCGATGAAGGACCCGGTGCCGCCGCCGACGGCGAGCCGGTGCGACCGGTGCCGTCGGGGGAGACCCCGGCGACCTTGGCGAGGGCGCCGCCGCGCCGCGCGAGCGCACCTGCTCGCCCAGGCCGGAGGCCGCGTCGTAGAAGCGGCCGCCACACGCCCGGCCCTGACGATGTTTCAGCTTTTGCTGAACTGACGCGGGCGTACGCATGGCCCTGGTTACGGTCGGAAGATGCGCGAGGGCATAGAGGCGGATCCGACGCGGCTGGATGACGCCGCCCAGAGAATGGGCGAACACGGCACGGACCTGAGTGCGGCGATCCAGCGGCTCACGGAGCGGGGTTCGGCCGCGGCGGCCTGGCGTGACGACGGCCTCATCGCGCCGTTCGTCGACATCTATTCCGGCTGCGTTCACGAAGCGGCACGGGCTCTTTCCGCCGTCTCGCGAACGGTGCGCTCCACCGGCCACGGCATGCACGACACGGCCGCCTCGCTCGTCGAGGCGGACGCGGCCGCGCGCCGCGTGCTCGGGCCGGATGAGGTGGCCCCATGACGGTGCCGTCCGGCCTCACGTTCCTGTTCGAGCTGGCCGGGATCGACGCGATCCCCGTCGACGAGGAGGAGATGCGCGCCGACGCGGAGGCGTGGCGGGTCGTGGCCAGTCACGTCGAACAGAGCGGGCTCCACGCGGGCGCCACCGTGGCCCGGGGCCTGGACGCGTACGAAGGCATGTCCGCCACCGAGCTCGCGAGCCACTGGCAGGACGTGAGCGGCAACGGCGGCGACCTGCGGCGGGTGACCAGCGCGGCGGCGAACATGCCGCCGGTGCTCGACACCGCCGCCACGATCGTCACCGCCGGCAAGGCCGCCACGATGTCCCAGCTGGTGCACTTCGGGCAGCAGGTGGCGCCGTTGTTGCTCGCCGGCGGCGCGGCGGGCGCGTACGCCTTCGTCGCCAGACGCCAGGCGCTGCGCCGGATGGACCGGCAGATCAAGGAGGTGCTGGGCCGCGGCATCGGCACCCGCCTGGCGTCGATGCTCGACGGGCGCGTCCGGGCGCCCCTCCAAGGTGTACGCGGCTGGCAGGGCAATGCGCTGGGCCGCGAACTGGCCGGGGCCGGCGGGCATGGTGGACTCAGGATCAGCCCGTACGACGCGCCCCGCGTCGGCCCGACCACCTTCAACATCTCGGAACGAGAGATCCGGAAAGCGGCGAAAGATTACGAGAAGCGCTACGGCCGGTCCCTGACGAGCAAGGAACTGGAGCAGGTACGGAGAGCCACCCAGGAGAAGCCGGCGTCCAGACCGTACCTACGCAAGAGCACCAGGGACCAGATCCAAGGGCAGTACAACAGCAAGGGCGAGCTCATCGACCCGAACACCAAGAAGCCCATCCAGGGGAAGCCCGACATCGGGCACAAGCCCGGGTACGAAGCGCACAAGCTGAAGGACCTCGACAAACGCCTGAGGAAGGAAGGGCTCAGCTCGCGCGACCGCCGCAAGCTGATCAATGAGGTGGCGAACGACCCGAAGAAGTACCAGTTCGAGGACCGCAGCTCGAACCGCAGCCACCGGTACGAGGGCAAGAAGGGCGTCAACAAGTGGGTCGAGGAGTACGTCGACGAGAAAGGCAACCTGCGGAACAAACCCAAGAAGAAGGGGTTCTTCTGGTAGGGAGGGGAGATGGAAGCCGGAAGCGTCGACGCGTACCTCGCCCGGCTCGGCGAGTGGGCCGGAGCCGAGCCTGAGAGCATGCTCATCACGCCCGACGAGGTCTCCCCGCCGGTCCGGGCGTTCGCCTACCGCGGCCAGTTCGGAGAGGACACGATCTCGGGGTTCACCTTCGGCCTGTCGTCCGTGGCGCACCCCGACTGGGAGTTCGGCCGCCCGGAGCTCTTCATCAGCATGAACTCGCCCCGGCCGGACTGGGTGTTCGCCGCCGGCTTCGTGGCCGCCCACTACCGGGGCGAGAAGCGGTTCGCCGCGGGGGACGCCTTCGTGCTCGACGCGCCGATAAGTCCGGAGGAGTCGGACATGTCGGCGTTGCTGGCCTTCCTGGTCACCGACCTCGATCCGGAGTTCACCCACCTGGAGCTCCCGGACCGGACGATCAACCTCATCCAGCTCTATCCGCTGCACGCGTCGGAGATCCCGCTTCTTGAGGCGGAGGGCGGCGCGGCGCTGTTGTCCGCGACCGACGTGGACTTCCACGACCCGGCGCGGCCTCCGCTCAGCGGTCCAGCTCGCCGATGAGCTGGTCGATCCGCTCCCGCACGAAGCCGGCGTCGAGTGGAGGCGAGGTCGACGCCGTACGGGCCTCGACCTCCTCCATGACCTGCGCGGCCTGCCGCTCGGCGTCGCGTTGAGCCGCCTGCACCGCCTGGACGATCTGCCGGGCCAGCTCCTGAGGGCCGAGCCGCATGGCGCGCGGGTTCAGCGTCAGCCCGACGATGCGCAGATGGGCGTCGGAGGTGGCCTCGGCCAGCTCTTCCGATCCCGTACCGCGGATCGTGGCCAGCCGGGTCCGGGCGGACCGCAACGTGGCGGCGGTCTGCTCGGCCTGGGCGGCGAGCCGGTCGTACAGTTCCTGAAGCTCGGCCGAAGGGCGCATCTCGCCTCCACTCGCTTGCCCACCGGAGTTCCTACGGTGCAACTCCGCGACGCCGCCGTCCCCGGTTTTCACGATTGTCGAAGGGTTGCGCGGGCGGGACTCCCTCAAGCGGCGGCGAGGACGGCCTGAGCCTGCTCGCGGGCCTGGCCGATGGCGTCCGGGAAGATGCTCAGGCCCTCGGCGACGAGCGCTCCTTCGTGGAGCAGCATGAGCGCCCTGCCCAGGCGACCGGCCTCCTCGGGAGCGATCTCGCCGGCGAGGTCGGTGAACAGGGTGAGCATCCACCGCTTCTGCCCCGTGATGATCGGGTAGGCCGGATGGGCGGGATCGCTGATCTCGGCATGGGCGTTGACCATGCTGCACCCCTTGTGGCCGTGCTGCGCGGCCCACGCGCGTGCCGCGTCGAAGACGGCCAGGACGCGCGCCGCCGGCGTCGGACCGGCGGCGTTCATGTGGTCGGCGAGGAAGACGCGCCAGCGTTCGTCGCGATCGGCGAGATATTCCACGACGATCTGCTCCTTGCAGCCGAACCGGTCGTAGAGCGTCTTCTTCGTCACCCCGGCCTCGGCGGCGATCAGGTCCACGCCGACGGCGTGGATGCCGCGCTCGTAGAAGAGCCTCGCGGCGGCCTCGAGGACACGCCGTGCGGCCGGCGTCATCGTGATCCGCTGCGTGGTCTCGTTGCTGCCCATGACACACAGTATACCGATCTGTATAGTGAGAGGGTAGTGTATACAGATCGGTATAGTTAGGACAGGATCGTGCACCTTCTGCTCTCGATCGCCTTCGTGCTCTGCTGGAGCTCCGGGTTCATCGGAGCCAAGCTCGGCGTGGGCACGGCGCCCGCGGTCACGATCCTCATGTGGCGGTTCCTGCCCCTCGCCGTCATCCTGGTGGTCGTCGCCGCCCTCTCCGGTTCGTCGTGGAGGGGCCTCACACCTCGCGACGTGACCCGGCAGGCCGTGATCGGCGTGCTCTCGCAGAGCGGCTACCTGCTCACCGTCTATTACGCGATCCAGCTCGGGGTCTCCAGCGGCACCACGGCCCTGATCGACGGCGTGCAGCCGCTGGTCGCCGGAGCACTCGCAGGACCGCTGCTGCACCAGCAGGTCTCACGCCACCAGTGGATCGGCCTCGCCCTGGGCCTGAGCGGCGTCACCGTCGTCACCATGGCCGACGCCACGGCCGGCACCGGCGCCGCCTGGTGGGCCTACCTCATCCCGCTCATCGGCATGTTCTCGCTGGTGGCGGCCACGCTCCTGCAAGGCCGCGCCCGTACGCCGGTCGCTCCCGCGACCTCGATGACCGTGCACTGCGCCACGAGCGCCGTCATCTTCACGGCGCTGGCGGTCGGCGCCGGAGCCGCGCAGCCGCCCGCCGAGCTCTCGTTCTGGGTCGCGATCACCTGGCTGGTGGCTCTGTCCACCTTCGGCGGGTACGGGCTGTACTGGATGATCATGAGGCGCTCGGGAGTCACCAAGGTCAACACGCTGATGTTCCTCATGGCCCCGGTCACGGCCGTCTGGGGAGCCCTCATGTTCCGTGAGCCCTTCCACGTGCAGACCGCCCTCGGCCTGGCCGTCTGCCTCGCGGCGGTCGTCATCGTGCACCGCGGCGGCCTCTCGTCCGCCGCCGAGCGCTCACCGGATGAGCCGGCCCGCGCCCGGCGCTGACCTCGCGCCGCGACCGGGCCGGACGTGCGGCCCCGGTGACCTGTGGCAGGTCAGGGGTTCTTGCCCATCGTCTGGCGGATGACGTCGCGGACCCGGTCCATCATCGCCATCGGCGTGCCCACCAGAACGTTCTTCGTGGCCGACTCCGTGCCCGGATGCGGATGCGTGGGAGCCATCGCCTCGGCCGCCTTGACCCCCGCGGCCATACTGCGCCGCTCGGCCTCCGTGGTATGCGCCCGCAACTGCAGGAACTCATACCGCTCCTCACTACGCGCGTGCGCCTCCACCGCCCCACGCAACACCAGCAACCGCTCCAGGAAATCGGCAGCGTCCGGCCCGTCCTCATCCAGCCGCGACAACAACTCCTTGGCCTCGTTCTCCTCAGCCAACCGATCATCGACCACCGCATCACCCCCATCGATACGGCCCCGCGCATACGGATGCACGATCTCCTCCTCAGCGGTCTCATGCACCGCCAGCAACCGCACCAACCGGCCGAACGCCTCCCCCCGACGCTCCGCCGGCGCCCGCTCCACCTCATCGAACAGATCCCGGATCATCCCATGCTGCGCCTGCAGCAACACGATGACATCGCTCTGCTCCATCGTCTCCGGCGCCGTCCTGGTCATCGACACCCCACCCCCTTGTCCGTCCTGGTACGCGCCAGCCCTACCC
>NZ_JAAAHR010000051.1:0-49665 GCF_009908215.1 Nonomuraea sp. K271
GCTGCGCACGATCTGGGTCGACCGCGGCGTGGTGACGGAGCCGCCGGGGACCGGTCCTGACCATGTCGTCACGGACGTCGTCGCGGCCCGTCGGCTGGCTGATGTCATCCGTTTTATACCGATAGCGTGGTTCGCGTGCGAGATCGGCCGGAAGACTTCGACGAAGGGCTGCTGCGTCCCGCGCTGCGCGCGTGGGAGGTGCAGGCGACCACGCTCGACTACGCGCCCGTGGGGTTCGGCGACTATCACTGGGTCGCGGGCGACGCGGGCGGGCGGCGGTGGTTCGTCACGGTCGCCGACGTACGCCGCCGCACGTTCGACGGGCTGGCCATGGCCATGGACACGGCGGCGGCCCTGCGGGAGGAGGCGGGTCTCGCGTTCGTGGTGGCACCGCTGCGCGCCTGCGACGGCACGACGTTGCGGCGGCTCGACCGGCACCGCTACGCCATGAGCGTCTTCCCGCACGCCGCCGGCACGGCCGGGAACTTCGGCGACGAGCTGACGGCGGCCGATCGTTCCGCCGTCATCGACCTGCTGGCCGAGCTGCACACGACGCCCCCTCCGCTGCCGACCCCGCCGCGTCCTCCGGAGCTCACCGGCCGGGCCGTCCTGGAGTCGTGCCTGGGCGGGCCGGACGGTCCCTGGCTCGGCGGCCCGTTCTCTGAGCCCGCCAGGGAGCTGGTCGCCGAGCACGCGGGCACGCTGCGCCGGAGGCTGGCCGAGCTCGACGGGCTGGCGGGGACGCTCGGGGAGCCGGTGGTGACCCATGGCGAGCCGCATCCGGGCAACCTGCTGTGCGCGGACGGCCGGTGGTCCCTGGTCGACTGGGACACCGCCGGCCTGGCCCCGCCGGAGCGCGACCTGTGGCTGGTGGCCGAGGAGCCCGGCGACCTGGCCCGCTACGCCGAGGCCACGGGCCGTACGCCCGATCCGCGGGCCCTGGCGTTCTACCGGCTGCGGTGGGCGCTCGACGACGTGGCCGAGTTCGTGGAGTGGCTGCGCTCGCCGCACGCGCGCACGCCGGACGCCGAGCAGGCATGGAAGGGACTGGCCGGCACCCTTGAGGACCTGCGCGCGACGTCCTGAGGCCGAGCCGGAACCTTCACGAGCGCGACTTTACCCGCACCCTATCGATTCCCTACAGTAGGTAGCCGTCCGGCCACCTAAAGGAGCGATCAGGCAAGGAGAGCACGTGGGCAGGCACACCAGGCCCCACGACCCCGAGGAAGATCCGCGGGAGTCCCAGGAGGACTCCGGCCAGGACGAGCAGCACACCAGCAGGGGAAAGCACGCGAAGAAGCAGAGCCAGCGATCCGCCCGCCCACCGGCACGGGCGGGCCGGTCCCCGCACTCCTCTTGACGGCGCGTGTAAGGTGCTCGAAGCGCTTGACCAGCACCCGCGACAAAGGTGAGCCCATGTCATACCCCTCGCATGATCGCTATGACCGCCGCCCTTCGGCCGGGCCACGGGTCAACCCGGCGCGAGTGTGGGGAGGAGGGGCCGCCGCGGCCGTCGTGGCCGCGCTGGTCGCCGTGGTCGGCGTGATGATCAGCAAGAGTCTGCTCGGCATCCGCGTGATCGCCCCCGACGGCGACCCGATCTCCGGCAGTGCGGCGACCACGGGTTACGCGATCTCGGCCGCGGCGGCGGCGCTCGTGGCCACGCTGCTGCTCTTTGTCCTCATGCTCTCCACGCCGGAGCCGGCCAAATTCTTCAGCTGGATCGCCGGGCTCTTCGCCGTCATCATCACGGTCCTGCCGTTCATGCACTCCGCCGACCTGCTGGAGCAGATCGCCACGGCCGCCATCAACCTCGTCATCGGCATCGCCATCGCCTCGCTGCTGACCTCGATCGGGCGCACGGCCCTGGAGGAGGCGCCGGACCCCGAGCCCTATCCGTACGAGCAGCCCAGGGGGTACGACCAGCCCAGGGGATATGACCGGCCGCACTACGAGCAGCCTCGCCACGATCGGCAGGGTTATGAGCGCCCCCGCCATGAGCAGGGCGGTTATGGGCAGCGCGGTTACGAGCGCCGCGACCACGACCCGTACGACTAGCAGGCCGCGTCGATCACACGGGAGGGCCCGGGGGCCCTCCCGCGCGGCCCGTCACGGCCAGTCGACCGCCGGCCGCAGCGGCACCCCCGACCGGCCGTTCCGGTCGAGCTTGACGCCCAGCACCTGGTGGAGCTGCACCTTGTTGCGCTCGAAGCCGACGATGCAGCCCGCCATGTAGAGGGCCCACACCCGGGCCGTGCCCATGCCGACCTCCTGGACCGCGTCGTCCCAGTTGGCGTCGAGGTTGACGCACCAGTGCCGGAGGGTCTTCGCGTAGTGCTCCCTGAGGTTCTCCTGGTGGCGGATCTCGAAGCCGAGGTCCTCCATCTGCCTGATCAGCAGACCCACCGACTCCAGCTCGCCGTCGGGGAAGACGTAGCGGTTGATGAAGCCGCCTTTGTTGAACGTCTTCTCCTTGCCGGTCGGCCGGGTGATGCAGTGGTTGAGCAGGCGCCCGCCGGGCTTCAGCTTGCTGTTCAGGAAGGAGAAGTAGGCGCCCAGGTTGGCCTTGCCGATGTGCTCGGTCAGGCCGATCGAGCTGACCGCGTCGAACCCGCTCTCCTGGACGTCGCGGTAGTCCATGAAGCGGATCTCCGCCAGGTCCTCAAGGCCGGCGTCGGCGATGGCCTTCTGCCCCCACTCCGCCTGCTGCTTGCTCAGCGTCACGCCCAGGACCTTGACGCCATAGTGCTGGGCGGCGTGCATGACCATGCCGCCCCAGCCGCAGCCGACGTCGAGCAGGCGCATCCCCGGCTCCAGACCGAGCTTGCGGGCCACCAGGTCGAACTTGGCGTACTGGGCCTCCTCCAGCGTGGAGTCCGCGGAGGGGAAGACGGCGCACGTGTAGGCCATCGACGGGCCCAGCACCCACGAGTAGAACCGGTTGGAGACGTCGTAGTGGTGGTGGATGGCCTCGGCGTCGCGCTGCTTGGCGTGACGGGAGCCGAGCCTGGCAAGGGCGCTCTGGCGCATCTCCTGCGGGGGCGGCGGCACGCGCATGAGCAGCGGCTTCATGCCCAGGGCCCGCACGGCCGCGAGTTTCTCCGACGTGGTCAGGTCGTTGGTGGTGATGTTCCACATGCGGTCGAGCAGGGTGTACAGGTCGCCCTGGACGTCGATGTGCCCCGAGACGAAGGCCCGGGCCAGGCCCAGCTCCCCGGGAGCCTGGGCGAGGTAGGCCACCGCGATCGGAGACTTCACCTCGATGGCCAGGTCGGCCCCGTCCGGCCCGGCCTTGCTGCCGTCGTAGGCCGTGAACGCGACGTTCGCGTCAGTGCCGACGATCTTCTCGAAGATGGTTGCCAGCGCCATCCGTGTTTCACCTTCCCCGTACACACTTTTCGTACAGGTCCAGCAGGCGACCGTTCGGGTCGTATTCCCGCTTGACCGGCCAGTAGGCTTCGCCGTTGTACAGCTGCCAGAACTGCTCCGGGGCGTAGAAGGAGGTCGAGTAGAGCGACTTGTGCCCGTCGAGCTCGTGGACCGACCGCTCGATGAGCCGGTTGTAGTAGCCGTCGAACTGCCCCCGTGGCAGCGGCACCATGCCCCAGAATCCGAAGTTGACGTAGAGCTTTCCCGGCTCCAGCGGATAGAGCGGCCAGCGGGAGCCGGCGCGGAGCGGGCACATCCACACAGGTGTCATGCCCACCTTGTCGTGGAAGAAGTCAAGGAACTCGGCGCCGCGCTCGACCGGGACCTCGACGTCCTGGATCACCGACTCCTGCACGGGCTGGTCGCGCCACCGGTCGACGCGGGCGGTCAGGCCGTATTTCCGGTCGAGCGCCACGAGCTTGCGGTAGACGTCGGAGCGCATGTAGCGGCGCGGCATGAGCGAGCGGATCACCGGCTGCTGCACGCCGAAGGCCCGCGAGCACCAGAACCAGTCGGTGTCCCAGCGCCACAGGTAGTCGCGGACGGTCAGCCAGTCGCGGCTGCGCCGCCGGATCGACTGGTAGTAGATGCGCATCCCGGTGTAGTCGGAGACGTAGGGGGCGCGGTCGGCGAACCGGCCGAGCGTCAGGTACATCTCTCCCGGTGTGAAGAAGACACCGTCCACGAAGTCGACGTTCTCGCCGTCGTGCACCATGTTGTCGCAGATCTCCTGCATGGCC
Source organism: Nonomuraea sp. K271 (assembly GCF_009908215.1). Taxonomy (NCBI): domain Bacteria; kingdom Bacillati; phylum Actinomycetota; class Actinomycetes; order Streptosporangiales; family Streptosporangiaceae; genus Nonomuraea; species Nonomuraea sp. K271. The sequence continues at coordinate 4,170 of NZ_JAAAHR010000051.1, forward strand.
AGCATGCACTTGCCCGCGTCGGTGAACCTGACGTGCGTGAGATGCACGTACGGCTGCACCTTGCGCAGCCTGATGCGGATGCGCAGCGCGTAGCCCAGGGTGCCGTAGGAGTTGGGGAACGAGCGGAAGAGCTCGCGGTGCTCGTTGTCCTCGCGGGCCACGACGACGCGCCCGTCACCGGTGAGGATCTCGAGCTCCTCGACCGACTCGTGCGGCAGGCCGTCGCGGAAGCTGGTGGACTCGATGCCGAGCCCGGTCACGGCGCCGCCCAGCGTGATGGTCTTGAGCTGCGGGACGACGTAGGGCATGAGCCCGTGCGGCAGCGTGGCGTCGACCAGGTGTTCGTACGTGGTCATGCCCTGGACCTCGGCCGTCATGCTCTCCGGGTCGACGCTGATGACCTCGTCGAGGTCACGGGCCGAGAGCTTGGCCGTGCGGCCCTGGTCGCGGAACCTGAAGAGGTTGGACGTCGACTTGGCCAGCCGGGGCGCGGCACCGCCGGGGATCTGCGCGTAGGACTGCCGGATCTGCTCTACTGCCCGCTGGTGTGTCGACATCGTCGTCGTCACGGAAGCACCCCCTTGCGCCGGTAGAGATCGCCCGTAAGACGTTATCTCTCACGGACGGTCCGGAACAGACCGGGGTCGTTAAAGACACGAAAACTGTTCATCGTGCCAGGTGAATGGCCCGTGCGACAGGCTATTACGTAAACTTTCTGGAGATCACCTGACCTGCGCCGTTCAGCACGGCGGCCACCTGTCCGCCCTCGACCGCGGCGGCCAGGTTGTCCAGGGTGGCCGTGAGCAGACGGCCGGTGGCCTCAGGGGTGACGCCGGCGACGTGCGGGGACAGCAGCACGTTCGGCAGGTCGCGCAGCGGATCGCCGGGCGGCAACGGTTCCGTGTCGAAGACGTCGAGCGCCGCTCCCCCCAGGTGCCCCGAACGCAGCGCCTCGGTGAGGGAGGCCTGGTCCACGACTCCTCCCCTGGCGGCGTTGACGAGCAGGGCGCCCTGCTTCATGCGCGCCGGGCCGACGAGGCCGCGGGTCTCGTCCGACAGGGCGACGACGACGACCACGACGTCGGCGGTGGCGACGAGCGCGTCCAGGGGCTCGTAACCGGGGTCGGGGCGCGGTGTGCGGGTCCAGTACGACACCTGGCAGCCGAGCGCGCGGAACAACGTGACGCACTCCGCGCCGATCGGCCCGTAGCCGACCACGCCGACGCGCCGGCCGCGCAGTTCGTGGGGCTGCAGGCCCTGCTGGGGCCACTCACCCGCGCGCACGGCCGCGTCGGCGGCGGCCAGCTTGCGCGACAGGGACAACGTGGCGGCCAGGCACCACTCCGCCACCGCGACGGCGCTGACGCCGGGCGTGTTGGCCAGCGGAACCCCGGCCGCGGCCAGCGCGTCGAGGTCGTGGCCGTCGACGCCCACGGACGGCTGCTGCACGAACGCCAGCAGGGGCGCGGCCCTGACCGCCTCGGCGTCCAGCGCGAGCGTGCCCGTCCAGTCGCCGAGCACGATCTCGGCCTCCGGGAGCGCCGCCAGGAGCGCGGCGCGGTCGCGGGACGCGGGGACGCGCACGCTGACCCGGTCGCCGAGCGGCGCGAGCAGGCGGCGCATCACCTCTTCGGGCAGCGGCGGCAGGGCGAGCAGGTTCCAGGGTCTCATGCGCCCACGGTAAAGCTGCTGATCACCTGCCGCATCAGCTCCTGGTTGCGGCGCCACTGCCCCTCGGTGACCGTCCAGGACAGGATGTAGGCGGTGTCGCCGATCGCGACCGCCCTGCGCACCTCGCGGTAGCGCACGCCCGGCCTGACCCAGCGGGCGTCGCCCGCCTCGCCGGCCGTCCAGGAGAACTCCCACTCCAGGGCCTTGACGCCCTGGTGGGTGACCCGCCTGAGCCCGCGGTCGACGACGTCGACCGCGTTCTGCTTGAACGTCTCCTCGGAGTCACGGATGATCTGGTGCGGGTCCAGCTCGGCGTAGACCGCCTCCACCCCGAGGTGCGCGCGGCTGTCCCTGCGGGTCCATTCGGTGTACGCCTCGGCGAGCGCGCCCCGCCAGCCCGCCGGCCGCATGATCGACCAGCCGTCCCGCGACTTCCACGCCCGCACGATCGGGACGGCTCTGCTCACCCTCGGCGTGGGCGTCGGCGAGGGGGTCGGCGTCGCTGTGGGGACCGGTGTGAGCGGGCTGCCGGCCGCGGCCGGGCGCGTGGTGGTGCGCGGCGTGCCCTCCGCGGGGGCGGCGAACTCGAGGTAGGCGACCGTGCCGCCCGCGATCACCAGCACCGCCGCGGCGCCGGCCGCGAGCAGCGCCCGGCCGCGGCGCCTGCGCGGCTTCCTGTCGTCGAGGAGGTGGTCGTCCTCCGACGGCCGCGCCGCCATGATGGCCTCGAACAGCCGGTCGGCCTCCTCGGCGTCGATCCGGTCCTCGGGCTCCTTCTGCAGCAGGCCGCGCAGCACCTCGTGCAGGGCCGGCGGGATCCTGCGGTAGTCGGGCTCCTCGTTGAGCAGCGCGTTGAGTGTCGCCATGGGGTCGCCGCGCTCGAACGGCGAGCGCCCGACCATGCAGGCGTACAGCGTGGCTCCCAGCGACCACAGGTCGGAGGCGGGCCCGGCGTCGGCGGCACGGACCCGTTCCGGCGCGAGGAAGCTCGGCGAGCCGGTGACCATGCCGGTCTGGGTGAGCGACGCGTCGCCCTCGGCGGTGGCGATGCCGAAGTCGGTGAGCACGGCCCGGCCGTCGTCGGCCAGCAGGATGTTGCTGGGCTTGACGTCCCGGTGCAGGATTCCGGCCTCGTGCGCCGCCTTCAGCGCCGACAGTACCTGACGGCCCACGCTCGCCGCCTCACGCACGGGCAGGGCACCGGTGGTGAGCACGACCTCCTCGAGCGACGGGTGGCGTACCAGCTCCATCACGATCCACGGCCTGCCGCCGTCCTCGGCCACGTCGTAGATCGCGACCACGGACGGGTGGTTCAGCTGGGCCGCGGTGCGCGCCTCGCGGGCCGTACGCAGGAGTTGCCGCTCCTGGTCGGCGGGCGAGAAGCCCTCGGGCAGCAGCAATTCCTTGATGGCCACCTGCCGATTGAGCAAGGTGTCGCGGCCTTCCCAGACCACGCCCATCCCCCCGCGGCCCAGTTCGCGCAGCAACTGGTAGCGCCCTGCGATGAGGTGGTTGCTCTCCGAAACCATTTCCTACCCCTGTAGCGGCGCGCGTCGCCACGGGACGACCGCTGGACGCGGCAGTCCGTGGAGGCGCGAACGCCTTCTGCAGACAACCACCGGACGCGGTTGCCTGTAGACCATCCGAACAGTGGGCAAGTTTCCCATACCTCCCCCATCTTCGCGGGACGGTCGCGAAGGTCGCAGGGCTTGGACGGGCGGCTTGCCACGGGCGACCGAAGGTTGTTCTACTGGAGCTGGTTCACACCGAGGAGACCTACATGCCTGATGATCGCCGTGGCCCGCTGGCCGGAGTGCGCGTGCTGGAACTCGCCGGACTCGCTCCAGGGCCGTTCGCCGGGATGATGCTAGCCGATCACGGCGCTGAAGTCCTGCGTGTGGACCGTGTCAAGGCGGTTTCCGACCGGCCGCGCGCCGACGTCATGGACCGCGGCAAGCGCACCATCGGGCTCGATCTCAAGGCTCCCGAGGGCGTGTCGGCGTTCAAGGAACTGGCGCGGCACGCCGACGTGGTGATCGAGGTGTTCCGGCCAGGGGTGGCCGAGCGGCTCGGCATCGGGCCGGACGACCTGCACGCCGTGAACGAACGGCTGGTCTACGGCCGCATGACCGGCTGGGGGCAGGACGGGCCGCTCGCCTCCACGGCCGGGCACGACATCGACTACGTCGCCATCTCCGGCGTCCTGTCGATGCTGGGCCGCGAAGGGGACAAACCGACGCCGCCGATCAACATTCTCGGCGACTTCGCCGGCGGCGGGCTCATGCTCGCGTACGGCGTGCTGCTGGCCCTGTTCGAACGCGAGCGCACCGGCAGGGGCAGGGTGATCGACGCGGCCATGACCGACGGCGCGGCCGTCCTGTTCTCCATGTTCTACCAGGCCGTGCAGAGCGGCCACTGGGGTCCGCGCGGCACCAACCTCCTGGACACCGGCGCCCCGCAGTACGACACCTACGAGACGGCCGACGGCGAGTACGTCGCCGTCGGGTCGCTGGAACCGCAGTTCTGGGAGGCGATGGTCACCCTCATGGGCCTGACCGGCCTGCCCGACAGAAACGACCGGTCGCAGTGGCCGGCGCTGAAGGAGCGCCTCGCGGCGGAGTTCAGGAAGCGGACGCGAGCCGAGTGGGAGGCGCTCTTCGAGGGCTCGGACGCGTGCGTCTCCCCCGTGCTGTCCATGGCCGAGGCCGCGGCGCACCCGCACAACGTCGCCAGGGGCTCGTTCGTCCAGGTCGGCGGCGTCACCCATCCCATGCCCGCGCCCCGCCTGCTCGGCGTGCCCGCCCAGGACCTGTCGCCCGCCACCCGCCAGGCCGACCTGTCCGGCTGGGGTCTGCCGCAGGAGGAGGCGGACAAGCTGCGCGCGCAGGGAGTGCTCGCCTAGCGCACCCCGGCCGCGGTGTAGTCCTTCAGCGTGATCGAGTCGTGGAGGCGCACGCCCTTGGCGCCGGCCTTGCTCACCGCCCTGGTCACGGCCGCAGGCAGGTGGTTGACCAGCCGCGCGCCCTGGGCCAGCGCCCACAGCTGGAACCGGCTGCCGGGCACCAGGTTCCTGGCCGCGGTGACCGCGAAGGTCCGGCTGCGGCGTACGTACGCGCCGATCTCCGCCTCGTAGGCGGGGAAGGCCCGCGTGTGGTCGCCGCCGTGAGCGGCCAGCTCGCCCGCCAGGATGTACGCCCCCACGACCGCCAGGCTCGTGCTGCCGCCGACGGCCGGTCCCGGGCAGTAGCCGGCGTCGCCGACCAGCGTCACCCTGCCGCGTGACCAGGTGTCCAGGCGGAGCTGGGTGATCGAGTCGAAGTAGAAGGCCTCCGTACGGTCCAGTTCCTTCAGCAGCCGCGGCACCTCCCAGCCCGCGTCGGCGAAGTGGGCACGCAGCCATTCCTTCTGGCGGGCGACATCCCTGTGGTGGCAGTCGAGCGGCCGCGGCGTCCTGAACAGGAACAGCGCCCGCGCGTCGGCCAGGTGCGCCGCGCCATAGAGCGCGGCCATCCTGCCGACTCCCACAAGGCCCTCCATCCGGCCGTCGAGCCCCAGGTGGTCGGGCACCGAGGCGACCGCCAGGTAGGCGCCGATCCACTCGGTGAAGCGCGACTCGGGGCCGAAGACCAGGCGGCGCACGTTGGAGTGCAGGCCGTCGGCGCCGATCACCAGGTCGTACGCGCCCGACCTGCCACTGTCGAAGACCACCTCACCGCCGTCGGAGATGGAGGCGATGGAGTCACCGAAGACGTAGCCGACGTCGTGGCGGGTGGCGTCGTAGAAGATCTCGCTCAGGTCGTCGCGCATGATCTCGATGTGCCGGTCGGAAACCGCGGAGAAGACGCGGCGCGCATCCACGTTCACGGGGCGGGCGTGCCCCTCCCTGTACATCGTGAGCAGGTCCGTGCCGGTTCTCCCGGCCTGGACCTGTTCCAGCACGCCCATCTGCTCGACGATGTCCATCGCGGGCCGGAACAGGTCGATGGCGTGGCCGCCCGCTTTGCGCAGGGCGGGAGCACGTTCCACGACCGTGACCTGGAAGCCGTACCTGGTGAGCCAGTACGCCAGCGCCGGGCCCGCCACACTCGCGCCCGAGATGAGGACTCGCACCGCACTCTCCTTACTTAACGGATGGTAAGTGCGAGGCTAGCACAGGGCCTTACTTAACGGAAGGTAAGCGATAGTCTTGAGCCCATGTCCAGTGACACCAAGGCCCGCATCCAGGCGGTCGCCCGCGAACTGTTCGTCGAGCAGGGCGTGCGCAACACCAGCCTGCGCCAGATCTCCGACCGGCTGGGCATCACCAAACCCGCGCTCTACTACCACTTCGCCTCACGTGACGACCTCGTGCGCAGCATCGTCCAGCCGATGATCGACGACCACGACAGGTTCGTCACCACGCGGGCACCCGGCGACCCGCGCGAGCTCCTGGAGGACTATTTCGAGCTGATCTGGCGGCACCGGCAGGTGCTCGTCATGGTGATCAGAGAACTGGCCACGCTCGGCCAGCTCAAACTGGCCGAGCACATGTTCGAATGGCGGCGCCTGCTGGTCGTCCTGCTGCTCGGCCCGGACCTCACGCGGGAGCAGCACATCAGGGCCACGGTGGCCCTCGGCGGGATAGCCGACTGCGCGGTCGAATACGCCGACCTGCCGATCGAGGAGGTCAAGCCGACGGCCGTCCAGGCGGCGGCCGCCGCGCTCGGCCTCTGAGCACCGTGACCGCCGCCGGGGCCGTCAGAGCGCGATGTACAGGTCGGCTCCGTCGCGGTGGTGCACCTCCAGGTCAGTGGTGAACGCGCGCGCCGGCGAACCGCCCGACTCGGCGTACTGCCGCACCTGCTGCCACGCCCCCGCCAGCGCCTGCGGCATCGAGCCACGGGCCTCCAGCTTCAGCGACTTCGCCGCCGGCACACGCACGGCCACCATGCCCTCCGGCAGCCGCGGCACCGTGCGCACGTTGATGCCGACGATCTGCGTGAAGGCTCCGTTGTGGTCGCTCTCGTAGTCGGTCAGCACGGCGTAGAGGTTCTCGTCGACCCGTCCCGGCACGTGCGCGAAAGCCCCCGGCGCACCCGCTCGCTTCCACAGCGCGGGCAGTTTGGCCCGCGCCGGATCCTTCTCGTCGGCGTTCGTGGTACGCACGGCGAAGCCGACCACCGTCAGCTCAGCCCGTTCGGTGACGTCCACAGGCCCTCCCTCCCCCAAAAGTGTCCCGGCCGATCATAAGCCCCCGAGAAAGGGGGAAACCTCTTGGCACACCCTGTCACCACATAAGATGGATGAACGTGAAATTTCTCAACGACCTCGAGCCGCCGTACGATCTGACCTACAGCGACGTGTTCATGGTCCCGTCGCGTTCCTCGGTCGGCTCGCGGCTCGCGGTCGACCTCTCGTCGAACGACGGCACCGGCACCACCATCCCCCTCGTCGTGGCCAACATGACCGCGGTCGCCGGCCGGCGCATGGCCGAGACCGTGGCCCGCCGCGGCGGCATCACCGTGATCCCCCAGGACATCCCGCTGGACGTCGTGGCCGACGTGATCGACTGGGTCAAGAAACGTGACCTCGTCCACGACACTCCGCTCACCCTCACCCCGCACGACACGGTCGGCGAGGCGCTGCAACTGCTGCCCAAGCGGGCGCACAACGCCGTCATCGTGGTCGACTGGGACAACCAGCCCGTCGGCGTCGTGACCGAGGCCGACTGCGAGGGCGTGGACATGTACACCCAGCTCTCCGAGGTCATGTCGAGCGAACTGTTGACGCTGCCCGCCGGGCTCGACCCGCGCACGGCCTTCGACCGGCTGCACGAGGGCCGGCACCGGCTGGCGCCCATCGTCGACGCGGACGGGCGGCTGGTCGGCATCCTCACCCGTATGGGCGCGCTGCGCGCCACCCTCTACCAGCCGGCCGTCGATCCCCAGGGGCGCCTGCGCATCGCGGCGGCCGTCGGCGTGAACGGCGACGTCGCCGCCAGGGCCAAGGAACTGATCGACGCGGGCATCGACTGCCTGGTCGTCGACACCGCGCACGGCCACCAGAACAAGATGATCTCCGCTCTGCGCGCCGTCAAGGCACTCGACGCACCCGTGCCCGTGGCCGCCGGGAACGTGGTGACCGCCGAGGGCGTACGCGACCTGGTCCACGCCGGGGCCGACATCGTCAAGGTCGGGGTGGGACCCGGCGCCATGTGCACCACGCGGATGATGACCGGGGTCGGCAGGCCGCAGTTCTCCGCCGTCGTCGAATGCGCGGCCGAGGCCCGTCGGCTGGGGCGCCACGCCTGGGCCGACGGCGGCGTGCGCCACCCGCGCGACGTGGCCCTGGCGCTGGCCGCGGGGGCGTCCAACGTGATGATCGGGTCCTGGTTCGCGGGGACGTACGAGTCGCCGGGAGACACCCGTACCGACGCCGACGGGCGCAAGTACAAGGAGAACTTCGGCATGGCCTCCGCGCGGGCCGTCCGGCTCAGGACGGCCGACGACTCGGCGTTCGAGCGGGCCAGGAAAGCGGTGTTCGAAGAGGGCATCTCGACGTCCCGGATGTACCTGGACCCGAAGCGGCCCAGCGTCGAGGACCAGATCGACGCCATCGTGGCCGGGCTGCGCTCGTCGTGCACGTACGCGGGGGCCTCGAACCTGGAGGAGTTCCACCGGCAGGCGGTCGTCGGGGTCCAGAGCTCGTCCGGCTACGCGGAGGGCATGCCCCTGCACCAGAGCTGGTGACCGCCGCGGCCTGTCGTGCGGGGCCGGAGCGGCTCCTGCCGCACGCTCCCGTGCGCAGCACATCGAACCACGAGGCCATAGAGTCGTCGGGTCAGTTCTCATCGTCAACAGGAGCACTTCGTGGCACTCGAGAAGCCCGAGATCGACTTCCCCGGGGGCAACCCGCCCGCCGACCTGGAGATCGTCGACCTGACCGTCGGCGACGGCGAGGAGGCCAAGCCCGGCCACAACGTACGCGTCCACTACGTGGGAGTCGCGTTCTCGACCGGGGAGGAGTTCGACGCGTCGTGGAACCGCGGCGAGGCGTTCGAGTTCCCCCTGGGCGGCGGGAGGGTCATCGCCGGCTGGGACCAGGGCGTCGCGGGCATGAAGGTCGGCGGCCGGCGCAAGCTGGTCATCCCGCCGCACCTCGGCTACGGCAGCCGCGGCGCGGGCGCCCGCATCAAGCCCAACGAGACGCTCATCTTCGTCGTCGACCTGCTCGGCGTCGGCTAGCGTTCTCCTCCTTCCGGGACGCCTTCCATGGCCACCCGGCCGGCAGCCGGTCCCGAAGGCCGCCTTCCAGCCTCGGAACACCCTTCGGGCCCGGCACGGGCACGCCGCCTCCGGCCGCGCGAGAGGGGGCGCCGGCACCGCTGCACGAGCCGCCTTCCGGGTCGGACACAGGCCCCGCCGCAGGCTCGAGGCGGCACGGCTCGCGGCGCACAGCGTGCTCGCGTGCTCGCACTCCCCGGGTGCGTGCAGCGGGTGAATCACAGAGAATCCTTGCGACCCGGTGGACGGAAATGTCGCCCGCGTGAGGCACCATAGGCGTGTGCTTCTGATCGACGTGGTCCGGGTGTCCGAGGCGGTGACGCGCACGTCCTCCCGGCTGGGCAAGATCGGTCATCTGGCGGAGCTGCTGGGCCGGGTCGGTCCCGGCGAGGCGCAGATCGCGATCTCCTATCTCTCGGGCGAGCTGCCCCAGCGGCAGGTTGGCGTCGGCTGGCGCACGCTGGAGGATCTCCCCCAGCCCAAACTGGCCGCCACCGCCACGCTGACCGCCGTCGACGCGTTGCTGAGCAGGATCAAGGCGGTGTCCGGGCAGGGGTCCCAGGCTGCGCGCAGGACGCTGGTGGCCGAGCTGTTCGCGGGGCTGACCAGCCAGGAGCAGCAGTTCATGAGCCGGCTGCTCCACGGGGAGCTGCGGCAGGGCGCACTCGACGGCGTGATGATCGAGGCGGTGGCGAAGGCGTCGGGCGCCCCGGCGAGCGACGTCCGCCGCGCGCTCACGCTGCGCGGCTCGCTCCCGGCCGTCGGAGCCGCCGCGCTGGCCGGCGGAGTGGCGGCGCTGCACGCGTTCCGGCTGGAGGTCGGGCGGGCGGTCTCGCCCATGCTGGCGGGCAGCGCGCCCAACGTGGCGGCCGCCCTGGAGAAGGCGGGCACGCCCGCGGCCCTGGAGTGGAAGCTCGACGGGGTTCGTGTCCAGGCGCACCGGGCGGGTCCGGAGGTCAAGGTCTTCACCCGCACTCTCGACGACATCACGCCGCAGGTTCCCGAGCTGGTCGAGGCCGTGCTGGAGATGCCCGCGGACGATCTGGTGCTCGACGGCGAGGTGATCGCCCTGCGTCCCGACGGGCGGCCGCACGCGTTCCAGGTGACGGCGAGCCGGGTGTCCAGCAAGACCGACGTCTCCCGGCTGCGTGAGCGCACGCCGCTCAGCGTGTTCTTCTTCGACGCGCTGCGCGCCGACGGCGCCGACCTGCTCGACCAGCCGTACGCACAGCGCCAGGAGACGCTGACCCGCCTGGTCCCGCAGGGTCTGCTGACCCCGCGGCTGGTCACCGGCGAGGTGGCGGAGGCCGAGCAGTTCTTCACCGACGTGGTGAAGGCCGGCCACGAAGGGCTGGTGGTCAAGTCCCTGGCCTCCCCCTACGCGGCGGGCCGCCGTGGCGCCGGCTGGATCAAGGTCAAGCCGCGTCACACGCTCGACCTGGTCGTGCTGGCCGCCGAGTGGGGCCACGGGCGGCGCCAGGGCAAGCTGTCCAATCTCCACCTCGGGGCCAGAGACCCTGAAGGCGGCTTCGTGATGCTCGGCAAGACGTTCAAGGGCATGACGGACGAGTTGTTGGCCTGGCAGACCGAGCGCTTCCTCGAGCTCGCCGAGGGCCCCACGGACGGTTGGACGGTCAAGGTGCGTCCGGAGGTTGTCGTGGAGATCGCCTTCGACGGGGTGCAGCGTTCACCCCGCTATCCGGGCGGCATGGCCCTCCGGTTCGCCCGCGTCCTGCGCTACCGCCCCGACAAGCGGGTCGAGGACGCCGACACGGTGGAGACCGTACGCGCGCTGATGTTGTGATCTGTACAGGTCTGTCCAGGTGGCCTGCACGGGTGGCCTGTACAGGCCTGTCCGGGCAGGTCTGTCCGGGCAGGTCTGTCCGGGTCTGTACGGCCCGCCGGCGCCCGCTGTCGGAGGAGCCCTGCGCGGTCGCACCCCTCGGCGCGCGGACCCACACCTGGGGCGCGCGGCCCAGCACGCGCATAGAACCGGCAAGGGGCCCACACCTGCGCAGCACGACCGCGATCGCGCCTACAACCGACACACAGACCACACCCGGGACAGCACGACTACACACGCGCGTACAACCGGCACCCACACCTGCACAGCGTGACCGAGAACTTGTGCAGATGCGGTGGACCGGACACCGCGAGCCCGGCCGGACGCGTGCCCGTCCTCGGGCGGTCGCCGCACCGGTAGGACGGGCCCGTGAGATGAGTCACTTAATGTCCCATTAAGTTGCCTTTACTCGCCATTTGTCGCATATGTTCGTCCTCGTCGCGCGGGATCCCCATCCGCCCGCGGACCGGCCGCCGTACGCCCGCACCCCCGCGGCCTGGCCACTGCCTTGTCCCCTAAGTAGGACCGTGGTTTACGTTGGGCCAGCACTCTCGCAAGCCGTCGCCGCATGATCGCAAACTCTCTCCCGCCAAGCGGTGGGCAGCCGTCGCGGTCGGCGCCGCCGTCGTCTGCGCCGCCTCGACGACCGCCTGGGCCGCATTCGGCAACGACGACTCCCACCGGCGCGGGTCCGGCGGCGACGGCCAGCCCGTCGCCCCGGACGGAGCCGCCCGCCGGCACAGCTCGCAACCGGCTCCCGCCTCCCAGCCTCCGGCGGCTCACGGGAAGCCGACCACCGGCTCCCGGGGGCCAGGGACGGTGACGGCGACCTCAGGCTCTGACGCGGAGGGAGGGGCCCAGCGCCTGAAGACGGAGTCCCGGCCGACCGGGCCCCAGAGCCCCAGGGCGCCGACCAGGTCCCGAAGTCCCAAGGCGAAGACGGGGCCTCAGAGGTTGGGAGCGAAGATCGAGTCGCAGGATGCGGCGAAGCCCCGATCGTCCAAGCCGAAGAAGCCCAAGTTCCGCGTGGTGTCGTCCGGTAGGTGCGGGGCCTCGTACTATGGCGACCCTCAGACCACGGCCAGCGGCGAGCGGTTCGATCCCTCGGCGATGACCGCCGCGCACAAGACCCTCCCGCTGGGCAGCAAGGTACGCGTGACCAACCCGGCGAACGGGGAGGCGGTCACGGTCCGCATCAACGATCGCGGCCCGTACATCGGGGGTCGCTGCCTTGACTTGTCCAGAGCCGCGTTCGCCGCCATCGGGAACGTCAGCTCCGGGGTGATGAAGGTGAAGTATCAGGTGCTGGCCCGCTGACCCGATCAGTGGCAGCCCGACGAGCCGACGAGCCGGCGCGACGCGGGAAGCCCGGAAGCCCGGAAGCCCGGAAGCCCGGAAGCCCGGAAGCCCGGAAGCCCGGAAGCCCGGAAGCATGGAACGGCAGGGACGCCGGTACGCCCCGCTGAGGCCGGGGCCTCGGCGGGGCGTCGCGGATAAGTCGTGTCACTTCACCAGGCGGAGCGTCATCGGGTAGCGGAAGTTGCCTTCCGTCAGAGCCGAGACGCCGCCGACGATCGCGAGGATCACGGCCACGACCCAGATGATCGGCACGAGCACGATGCCGATGATGGTGAAGGGCAGCAGAATGGACGCCCCGACCAGCGTGATCTGGAAGTTGAGCGCCTCCAGCGCCTGCCGGCGGATGTAGGGGGAGGTCTTGCCTCCGGTGAGTAGCAGGATCAGCGGGGCCACGATCGGTACGCCGAGCAGCAGCACCATGTGGCCGAGCGCGGCGCCGAGGCGTTCGTTGCTCTCCGGCGCACGCTCCCGGGGGACGCCGACCGCTGGAGGAGGGACGAGTTTGGGCACGACCTCAGTGCCGTAGATCTCGGTCATGATCGGCATCAGATCGCCGTGGCTGCGCGCCGTCATCGCGCGCTCCAGCCGGTCGTCGAACTCGAACTTGTCGAAGCGGCCCTCGGCGTAGGCGGCCTTGACGTGCTCCACCACGTGCTCTCGGTCCTGGTTGGTGACGCGCAGTTGAGCTGGCGGCACCTGTCCCGGCCCAGGGCTTGTCGGTACCCCAGCCATCATCGCCATGCCTCTCCTCGGTGAAATCGAACGGTCTTCCCCCATACTGCGTCCTCGAAGCCCGAGGTGCTATCCGGAGTATCCCCGATCTGTCCCCTAGATCATCCCCGACGCTCAGCCCTCAGATCGTATAAAAAGGATTCATGAGATGGCGCGACCGCTACGGCCTGCGTCGGCTGCGCGGCCCCAAAGTCGCAAAGTTCGACCGTGAGGCGACAGACGCCGACATCGAAGCGCTCATCGCCTTTGCCCGATCACGGAGAGGCGTCGAGTTCTACGTCGAGCCAGAGACTTTCGCCACCGACACGACCGCTGTGGCGGTGGCCGACGATGGCGAGTGGACCAGGCGAAGAGTCGGCTCACCGGCAGTCATTCGCAAGGTCGCTCGAAATCTTGCCCTGCCGGTGTACGACGTTCAGCTCACCGGATATCCGCGGCGGATGCGTGATTACAACGAGCGCCGCCGCCGTGAGGAGGACACCCTCTGAATCACGCGAATTCCCCCGTCCAACGTTCTCTTCGATTCGACAGGTGCCCGAGGGCCGGCGCTGCTGTATTCCACGTGAATGCGCAGGTCACAGCAGTGCGTGATCGTTCGCGTCGCAAGCCGCGCCGCCCGCTGGGCCCACACCTCGAACCGCTCGAACCGCTCGAACCGCTCGAAGGAGCCGAACAGGTCCGCTCGTGCGCATCGCCCCCGGAGCGTCGCCGGTGGAACGCCGGCCGGTGAAGGCCCGTCATCGGGGTGGCGGCTCGTCGTCGAGCAGGTTGACCAGGGGCAGCAGCCACGCGGCGTGTACGGGCCCCATGGCGGCGTCGAGCTCGGCCGGGGTGGGGAGACGGTCACGGAGGACGCTCGGGGAGAGCAGATTCTGCAGGGCGTGCATGAGGAGGTTGGCCATCGAGTAGGCGGGGTCGATGGTCAGGGCACGCTCGAGGGCGATGGTGGCGTGGACGTTGTTTCCCGCTCGCCAGGCGGCCATGGCGAGCAGCGACGCGGCCGGCGGCGCGAAACGGGGCTCCAGCCTGCGGGTCATCTCTTTCCACAGAGGGGCGTGGGAATCGTCCATGAGTGTCCAGGCCTCGTCGCGGACGCGGATGATCGTCAGGTCAAGGCCGAGCCTGGCAGCCTCCGCGTCGTCGAGACGGCCGCCCTCCGCGTGGATCCGCACCGCCGAACGCACCCTGGCCAGGCCATCGGCGACGAACCGTCTGGCGTAGGCGTCGAGATCGGGGGTGGCGGTCAGCCCGGCCCTGACCTCCGCGATCGCCTCGGCCGTGGCCCGGTGCATCGCCATGCGCACCGGGCCCGTGACAGGCGCGAGCGTGCGCTCCAGCGCCTCGCGGTCGGGCAGGGCGACCAGACCGCGGACCGTCGCCTCCGCGGCGACCTGGCTGGTGGACGGGTCGTAGGGTGTGCCCTGCGCGGGACAACATCTCGGGACTTCGCAGAGGTAGGACCAATAGCGGCCCTCGTGGGCGCGCAGCGCCTCGCCCACCTTGGCTCCCACCCGTGAGGCCAGCCGCCGGACCTCGTCGACCGCAGGTGTGACCGCCTCGCCGGCACCATAGCCGACGATCACCATCTCGGTGACGCTCTCCCGTTCCAGAAGGGGGATCAGCGGGTCGAGGGCGCCGGGCTCCAGCGGAATGCCCCACCGGGCCACCACCTTGGTGGTGCCGCGGTCGATGCCGATCACGACGAGGGAGGTCTCCGGGTGGAAGCCCACCAGGTAGGGGACGGCTGCGAGGACATCGGACGGGCTGGTCAGGGTGAGGCGGGGCTCGTCGGTGAAGGCGGGAGCGGGAGTGGAGCTGTCGGTCGTCATGGGCCCCAAGGGTGCCGGGGGCGGGCGAGGGGCCGACGAGCCGAATGCCGTTCTGGGGATGATGCGAGGGCGCCAGGTCAGGGCTGTGGACGATCGGAGCGCGGCGGTCCTCACCGGTCCTGGACGCGCAGCGCGTGAGGCCCTTCGCCGACAGGGCGGCCAGGACACGCTGCGCACGCCGGTCAAGCGGCATCGTCACCCGGGTATCGGCACCTCTGCCTCGCCATCGGTGACCGCAGCGGTCAAGAACACGACGACGAGAACGGCGGGACTCAAAGGACCTGCGCCCCGGTGGATGGACCGGAGGACCGTCAAACCCGGGCACCTACGACGCGCAGAGCAGGGACCGGACAGCCGTCCTACCCGAGCACCTGCAACGCACAAGCATCGCCCTGGAACGACACCTGATCACCGCGCGTGGCTCCGGCTGCTCTGCTGCCGGCGCGGCTCCGGCGTGTCCTTCCGCCGTCGGGGCCGTGGCTCATGGCGCCGGGTCGGGAGTGGGGGCCAGACGGGTGCGTACGAGGAGGGCGGCGCCCGCCACGGCGGCGGGCATGGCGATGACCGCCACGAACGGGATGAGGAAGAGCAGGAACACGGCCACCCCGAAGCCCAGCGTGGTGGCCTTGTTGGCGCGCAGGAGGGCGAAGCGTTCCTTGCGGGCCATGCCGCGCCGTTCCAGGGCGAGCGTGGTGAGCTCGACTGTCAGGAAAAATCCGGAAACGGCGGCTCCCAGCACCGGCACCACCGTCTGCCCCACCACGGGTACGAACCCGAGCGCGAACAGCGGAATCGTGAACACCAGCATGTAGAACAGGGTCACCAGGCTGTCGCGGACGGACCGCGGCAGCGTGCGCCACCAGGGCTGATCGTCCTCGGTCTCCAGCACGTCGACCGCCGCCGACAACCTCTCGTAGAACGGATCACCGATCGTCAGCGTGAGCGCGACGAACGTCAGGACCGCCAGCGCCAGCCCGCCGAGGAACAGCGCGACGCCCACCACCGCGCGGAACCCCTCACGCCAGCTCCACGAGTCGGCGAACGGCGTCAGGAACGTGGCCAGCTCGGTCGCGTTGGTGCCGAGGAACATCAGCGCGACCACGTAGACGGCGAACGCGATGACCGCCGGGATGAGCCCGAACAACCACCAGCGTCCGTTGCGGGAGACCCAGCCGAAGCCTTCGATGAAGAAGCCCACGCCGGAGAAGAAGTCGCGCACTGATCGCATGCCCGGCAGATTAACGCCAGAAAGCGGTCACCGCGTAGCCGAGCTCCGCGAACAGGTCACGAAGGAGCGGCAGCGAGATGCCGAGCACGTTGCCGTGGTCGCCTTCGATGCCCTCGACGAACCATCCGCCGCGCCCTTCGATGCTGAAGGCCCCGGCCAGGTTGAGCGGCTCCCCGGACTCGACGTAGGCGGCGATCTCCTCGGGCGAGGGCTGGCCGAAGTGCACCACGGTGGTGGCGACCTCCGCCACCTGCCGCCCGGAGGCGGCGTCGATGACGCAGTGACCGGTGACGAGCCGCCCTGTGCGGCCGCGCAGGAGCCGCCACCGCTCCAGGGCCTCCTCGGGTGTGGCCGGCTTGCCGTAGGGGCGGCCGTCGAGCTCGAGGATCGAGTCGCAGCCGATGACCAGCCCTTCGTCCAGCCCGCTCGCGACCGCTTCGGCCTTGGCCTTGGCCAGCACCAGGCTCAGCGCCGCCGGTGAATATGCCGAGTAGGCCTCCTCGTCGACGCCGCTGACGATGACCTTGGGGTCGAGGCCGGCGCTGCGCAGAAGAGCCAGGCGGGCGGAGGATGCTGAGGCCAGAACGATCACTCGCACAGCCTACCGGTCACCAGTCAGGGGTCGCGGTGCCCGGTGAGATCTCACGCCTGCTCGCACTCCTGCGGCCGCGGGTGACGGCCGCCGTGTCGTACGGGCTGCTCCGCGGCGCTGCCGTGCCGCCGAAGATGCCGTCGAGCAGGGTCGTGACCAAATCCTTCAGCCTGGCGGGAAGGGTGGAGCGTTCGTTGTCGAGCTCGTCGGCCAGGGCGCGCGCGTCGAGCTTCCGTGCGGCGGCGCGGTCCGCGAGCAACGACATGATCATGGGGGCGACCAGCGGCATGAGCTTCATCATGGCCCCGGGGCGCACCGCTGCGACCTGCGACAATCCGGCGGCCGCCTGTTCGGTGCCCTGACCGCCGAACACATGTCCGAGGATGTTGTGGCCGTCGCGGGTCAGCGAGGCCACGTCGCCGCTGAACGGGTCGGTGTCCTTGTGGTCGTCGAGTGCGCTGAGCAGGGCGTCGGCGCCGTCCGGGTGCTGGGCGTCGCGGGCCATGCCACCGATGATCGTACTCGCGACGGCCTGGGTCACGATGCGGGCGGTGGCCGGGTCGGTGCCGAGCATCCCGGCGACCTGTTCCAGCCCTGAGTCTCCGAGCCCGGCGAGAAGCTCGTCAGTCAGTGTCACGACAAGTCCCCCGATCGTTGTCGCAACATCCTGCCCGGCCCCGATCGGCACCAACGTCCGATTTTGCCTAATTCTCGGAAAATTCCCTCGGGCGGCTCTCGGCGGGCTCCGCCGAGCGGCTCAGCAGGCCCGCGGCGGCGTACGCGCCGGGCTCGTCGAGGGTCTCGTGCTCCAGCAGGGCCTCCACGATCGCGTCGAGCTTGTCACGGTTGTCGCTGAGCACCTGGACCGCCCGCTCGTAGCACTCGTCCACGATGCGCCGCGCCTCCTCGTCGACCATGGCGAGCGTCACGGGCGAGGCCTGGGGCTGCTGGCCGTCGTTGGGCAGGATGGTCAGCGGCCCGATCTTCTCCGACATCCCCCAGCGGCCGACCATGCCGCGGGCGATCATCGTGACCTGTTCGAGGTCGTTCTCGGCGCCGGTGGTGATGACACCGAACACGACCTGCTCGGCCGCCATGCCGCCGAGCGCGCCCGTGATGCGACCACGCAGATACTGTTCGTCGTAGGCGTAGCGGTCGCTGTCGGGCGTTGACAGGGTGACGCCGAGCGCCCGGCCGCGGGGGATGATGGAGATCTTCCTGACCGGGTCGGCGCCGGGCTGGAGCATCCCGAGCAGCGCGTGCCCTGCCTCGTGGAAGGCGGTCCTCGTGCGCTCCTCCTCCGGCATGACGATGCTGCGCGCCGCACCGAGCTGCAGCTTCTCCAGCGCGTCGGTGAAGTCGGCCATCGAGACCTTCTCCTTGCCTCGCTTGGCCGCGAGCAGGGCCGCCTCGTTGACGAGGTTGGCCAGGTCGGCGCCCGTCATGCCGGGGGTGGTCTTGGCGAGCCGGTCGAGGCCGACCTCTGGGTCGAGCGGCACGCCCCTCGTGTGCACCGCCAGGATCGCGGTGCGGCCGGCCGCGTCGGGCAGGCCCACCTGCACCGTACGGTCGAAGCGCCCGGGACGCAGCAACGCGGGGTCGAGGACCTCGGGACGGTTGGTGGCCCCGATGACGATCACGCCTTCGGCGCCGGAGAAGCCGTCCATCTCGGTAAGGATCTGGTTGAGCGTCTGCTCGCGCTCGTCGTGCCCGCCGACGCCGCCGGCGCCGCCCCTGGCCCGGCCGATGGCGTCGATCTCGTCGATGAAGACGATCGACGGCGCCACCTTACGGGCCTCCTCGAACAGGTCACGCACCCGCGAGGCGCCCACGCCGACGATCATCTCGATGAACTCGGAGGCGCCGGCCGAGAAGTACGGCACCTCGGCCTCACCCGCGACCGCCCTGGCCAGCAACGTCTTGCCGGTGCCGGGAGGGCCGGCGAGCAGCACGCCCTTGGGCAGCTTCGCGCCCAGCCTGCGGTATTTGTCTGGGTCCTTGAGGTAGTCGACGATCTCGACGAGCTCGTTCTCCACCTCGTCGATGCCGGCGACGTCGTCGAACGTGACGCGCACCTTCCCGGCCTCGACCGGCTTGGCCGCCTTGGACTTGCCGAGCCCGCCCAGGCCGCCGCCCATCATGCTGGCGCCGCGCCGCATGATCCAGATCCACAGGCCCGCCAGGAGCAGCACGGGCAGCAGCGACAGCAGCACGTTGGAGAAGAACCCGCGGGTGATAGGCTGGGAGGTGATCTCCACCTGGCCGCTTGCCAGCTGCTTGTCGAGCTGGTCGGTGTCGGCGAAGGCGGGGATCTCGGTGGAGAACTTGGTGTAGGACTCGTTGCTCTCGGGGTTCTTCGCCGCCGACCTGAGGTCGCCCTCGACGGACAGGCCCTGGGCGTAGATGTCCTTGACGTTCTTCGCGTTCACCTGCTTGGTGAACTCGGTGTACGAGATCGTCTCGACGGAGCCGCTGTCGACGAAGGACGAGACCACGAAGAAGGCCGCGTACACGACGACGAGGGTGATGGCGAATCGCCACCAGTTGATCTTGGGTCGCCCTCCGGGTGTGCCGGGCAGCCCCTCCGAGCGCCAGGGCGGCTTGCCCTTGCCTTTGTCGGATGCCTGCGGCGCTCCAGAGCGTTCCACGGCGTCACTCCCCCAAATCGCCGCATTCAATGATCTTCTAGCCTAGGACACGCACCCCTGTGGCCACGCGACCGACCTCGGGCCAGTGCTTTCGCTGCGTGTCAGGCACTGTGACGAACGTCAGGCCGGGCTTGCTCATTCCCCCGTCCATGACGACGACGGCCGCCCGGGAGGAGCGCTTCCCGTACGTCACCTGATAGATCAGCGTCCATCCGCGCTTGACCCGTTGTGTGGCCAGCCAGGTGATCCGGGAGCCTTCGGGGTGGTGGTTGAGCGTCCAGCGGGCGGCCAGCAGCGCCGTGTCGCGCGGCGATTTCTGCTTCATGATCGGGAGCGGGCAGGTCACGACGATGCCCCGCGGGCTCGTGCCGCGCTTCCTGGGCAGCACCTGCTTCGTGGTGAACGGCGCCGCGTTGTGCGCCTTCCACGGCCGGCCCAGCCTCGGCACGGCCAGCCCGGTGCGCCGGTCCCTCATCACCCGCCTGGCGGACGCGCGCTCCTTCACGCCTTTGACCTTGGCGGTCAGCTTGGGGACGCGCGGGTCGGCGTAGAGGGCATCCATGGCCGTGTAGCCGGGCGCGAGCGAAGCGCCTGGAGTGGGCCCCGCAGTGGCGGACGCCTTCGCTGCAGGAGCGGGCTCGCCGACCGTGGGGGAAGTCGCGGAGCCGGTCGGCGAAGGTGCGGGGCCGGACGAGGACGGTGCGGCCGGCGGCGCGGTTACCGGCCCCGCCGCGACCTCGTCCGGCCCTGACGGGAGCACCACCACGACCATCGTCACGGCGGCGGCCACGACGGCGGCGGCCACGGCGAGCCCCCGGTACACCACCCGCATCCGGAGATCACCGATGCGGGAGCGTTTGGGCGGAGAATCAGGGATCCAGGGCCTGGAAGCGGTCCTCACGCGCGAACCGTTGATCTCATCTTCCCCATCGAGCACGAGCGGAGCGTACGACATATCCCGCCATGGCGTCCTCGAAGCGACCGAAGTGCAATCATGGCGTCGCGGATGGGGGCCTCGACCGCCCCCTGGTCCGTCACCGTCCACGGCAACCCGCGACCGCCGCGCGTCACTCTTGCCTGTTCACGCGCCGAAGACACGCCCGGCGAGCCAGGGCGCGTCGGCGACGAACGTGCACGACCCCGGCTCGATCTCGGTGAACCCGGCGTCGCGCACGACGGGCAGCCCGGCGGCCACCTTGGCGTCGAAGAGGTCCCGCGCCGGGGCCGGGCGCACCGAGACCGTCATCCCGCGCTCCCGCCAGGCGGCACGCTCGTCCGCGTCGCTGGCCCACCACGCGAGCTGGGCGGCGTGTCCGGCCTGCGCCATGGCCTTGCCCGCGGACATCTCCAGCTCGGGGTTCTCCCACAGGAGCGGGGGCGCGGCGGGCGGCGGCGCGGCGGTGTCGGTCAGCTCGGTGCCCGACACCTGCAGCCGCGCCAGGTCCTTCGGCCAGTCGTCGAGCGGAACCGGCGGATGCACCCGCACCTCGGCCGTACGGTGGGCGATCGTGCGTCCCGGGAGCGCGAGCGCCCTGCGCCACTCGGCGCCCCGCGCCCGGCGCGCGACCTTGCGGATCTTGCCGGTGGACTGCCAGGCGTGCAGCTCGGCGGCCCACTCCCCCGGGTCGGCGAGCAGGCTCAGCACGGCCATGGCGGCGGCCTCCAGGGCGTCGGTGCGTTCGGGGGGCGCGGCCCGCTCGATCCTGACGACCAGCGGCAGGACGTACAGCTCGGTGTTCATCGCTCTCTAGGGGTTGCTCAGGTTCGTCGTCCCCTAGCATGCCCGATCGCCAGGGACATGCCGGCGGCCACCAGGCAGAGGGCGCCGGCGCCGTACCAGGCCAGGTCGTAGGCGCCCAGGTGGTCGCGGGTGAGGCCGGCGCCGAACGCGGCGAACGCGGCCCCGACCTGGTGGGCGCCGAACACCCAGCCGAAGACGACGGCTCCGTCGGCTCCGTAGACGCGCCGGCACAGGGCGACGGTGGGCGGCACGGTCGCCACCCAGTCCAGGCCGTAGAAGACGATGAAGATCAGCATGCTGGGCTCGGTCGTGGCCGCGAACAGGCCGGGCAGCACCATCAGGGAGAGCCCGCGCAGCCCGTAGTAGACGCCGAGCAGCACCTTCGGGTCGATCTTGTCGCTCAGCCAGCCGGACGCGACCGTGCCCACGATGTCGAAGATCCCGATGACCGCCAGGAGGCCCGCGGCGACGGGCTCGGCCATGCCGTGGTCGTGCGCGGCGGGGATGAAGTGGGTGCCGACCAGCCCGTTCGTACTCGCTCCGCAGATCGCGAAACCACCCGCGAGCAGCCAGAACGGCCGCGTGCGCGCCGCCGCGGCGAGCACGGTGACGGCCCTGACGGCGGCGTTGCCCGTGCGGGGCTCCGGACGCGCCGCACCCGGCTCCGCGCCGAGCGCCGTGGTGCCCACGTCCTCGGGCCTGTCACGCAGCAGCCACCACACGAACGGCACTACGACGAGCGCCGCGGCGGCCACGGTCAGCGACGCGAACCGCCATCCCGGGCCCTGCGCCAGGTGCGCGAGCACGGGCAGGAAGACGAGCTGCCCGGTGGCGCCGGCCGCGGTCAGCACGCCGGTGACCAGCCCGCGGTGGCGTACGAACCAGCGGTCCACCACCGTGGCGGCGAACACCAGCGCCATCGAGCCCGTGCCGAGCCCGACCAGCACACCCCAGAGCAGCAGGAGGTGCCAGCTCGCGGTCATCAGCACGGTGAGCCCGCTGCCGCAGGCGATCAGCAGCAGCGCCACGGCGACCACGCGGCGCATGCCGAAGCGGTCCATCAGGGCGGCGGCGAAGGGGGCGGTCAGGCCGTACAGCACCAGGTTGACCGAGACGGCCAGCGAGATCGTGCCGGCCGACCAGCCGAACTCCTCCCGCAGCGGCGTGATCAGCACACCGGGGGTGGCGCGGAAACCGGCCGCCCCCAGAATCGTCACGAAGGCGACGGCCGCGACGTACCAGGCACGGTGCAGGCCGCGGCGGGTGGCGGTGGTGCTCAAGGTCATGCGCCCATCCTGATCGACCTCCTTGCGCGGCCACGAGTGGCCGGAAAGCCAAGATGTGAAAGAATTGAGCCATGCCTCATCGGATCGCGGTCGTGGTGCTCGACCACTTCGCCCCGCTCGACCTGGGCGTGCCCGGCCAGGTGTTCGGCAGCGCGCGCGACCAGGACGGCGAGCGGCTCTACGAGGTGGTGACCTGCTCCGAGGGCCGCATGCCGGTGCGCTGCTCGGCCGGCTACACCGTGCAGCCCGACCACGACCTCGACGTGCTCGACACGGCCGGCACGGTCCTGGTGCCGGGGATCCACGGAGGCCGGGCCCTGGTGAAGGGCACGATCTCGGAGCGGCTGTCGGCGGCCCTGCAGGACCGGCCGCGCACGATGTCGATCTGCACGGGCGCGTTCGTGCTGGCCGCCGCGGGGCTGCTCGACGGGCGGCGGGCCACCACGCACTGGCTCGACGCGGCGCGCTTCGGCCGGTTGTTCCCGCGGGTGAAGCTGGACCCCGACGTGCTCTATGTGGACGACGGCGACCTGCTGACCTCGGCCGGGGTGGCGGCGGGGATGGACCTGTGCCTGCACGTGATCAGGCGCGACCACGGCAGCGAGGTGGCCAACCGCGCCGCCCGCCGCTGCGTCATGCCGCCCTGGCGGGACGGCGGCCAGGCGCAGTACGTCGAGCGTCCCCTCCCGGACGGCGACGGCGACGGAACGGCCGCCACCCGCGGCTGGATGCTGGCCAACCTCGACGCCCCGATCAACCTCGCAGCGCTGGCCGACCACGCGAGGATGAGCGTGCGCACGTTCACCCGCCGCTTCCGCGAGGAGACCGGCGTGAGCCCGGCCAAGTGGCTCACCCGGCAGCGGGTGCAGCACGCCAGGCACCTGCTGGAGACGACGGACCTGGGCGTGGAGGAGGTGTCCAGGCGGTCGGGGTTCGGCACCGCGGTCTCGCTGCGCCAGCACCTGCACGCGGCCGTCGGCGTCTCGCCGCTGGCCTACCGGCGTACCTTCCGGCGCACCTGATCGGCCGTTCGCCGCACGACCCCGCGCTCCCGGCATCTCGCCCACCTAGAATCAGCGAAAAAGATCAATAATGCCGGAAGGGTCGTGACATGGCCGAGGGTGACCGCTTACCTCCAGGGATCAATCCCCATGTCCCCAGCGTCGCCCGCATGTACGACTACTACCTCGGTGGCCGCGACAACTTCCCCGCCGACCGCGAGGCGGCCGAGAAGATGATCGGGATCGGCCGCCGGATGGGCAACGACACCCGGCAGATCGCGCTCGCCAACCGCGCCTTCCTGCGCCATGCGGTACGGACGATCGCCGAGGCGGGCGTACGCCAGTTCGTCGACATCGGCGCCGGCCTGCCCACCCAGGACAACGTGCATCAGGTCGCCCACCGGCACGCCCCCGGCTCGCGCGTCGTCTACGTCGACAACGACCCGATCGTGTTGTCCCACGCCCGCGCGCTGCTGGCCAGGGACCCCGACGTCATCGCGGTGGAGGGCGACGTCAGGGACCCCGACGCGATTTTCGACGACCCGGCCGTCACCGGGCGCATCGACCTGGCCGAGCCGTACGCGGTCCTGCTCGTCGCGGTGCTGCACTTCGTGCCCGACGACGGCGAGGCCGCCGGGATGGTCGCCCGCATCAAGGAGCGACTGCCGCCCGGCGGCCACCTGGTGCTCTCGCACCTGTACGCGGGCGACGCCACCGCCGACGCGACCCAAGCGGGCCAGTCGGTCTACCGCGGCACCACCGCCGGCGGGCTGGCCGGGCGTGACCGCGACCAGATCACCGGCTTCTTCGGCGGTCTCGCCCTGCTCGGCCCCGGCGTCGTGCCGGTCGCCGACTGGGCGCCCGACGCCTCCCCCGACGGCCCGTACGACTACGTCAAGGCGGGCATCCTCGCCGGGGTGGGCCGCGCCTGAGCCGGGTGCCGCTCACCCGGCCGGCGTCCTGCCAGAGGACGCCGCCTATTTGGAACCCCTCGGTGGTGGGGCACAAGTGTGACGGGGAGCCGCAGGATGCCGGTGTCGTGCGGGCTTCGAGCAGGCGTCGCCGCTACGCCGCCACCTCCAGGCTCTCGCCGAACCACGTCCCTAGTGCCTCGTCGAGCGTCGGCGTCTCGCCGGGCGTGCCCGCCCAGGCCACGTAGCCGTCGGGACGCACAAGAACGGCGTCGGGCCCCTCGGACACCACCACGTCGACGCGACCGTGACGCACCCGCAGCCGCCCTCCCGGGTCGAGCAGGACCGGCCTGGCGCGGGCGGCGGGGCAGGCGGGCAGGCCGGGCAGGAAACGGCCGAGCAGCGGATGCGGTGGAGCGGGCATCGGATACACCACGTCGGAGCCGGCCATCAGGGACGCGATGCGCCGCCGGGCCGACTCGTCGTCAAGCAACTCGCCGAACACCGTGCGCAACGCCGTCACCTCGGCCCCGGGAGCGGTCAGCGCGAGCTGCGCCTGGGTGTGCAGGGCCACCCGCTCGGCGGCCGGGCGGCGCTCGCTCTCGTAGCTGTCGAGCAGCCTCGGCGGCGCCCATCCACGCACCTCGGCCGCGAGCTTCCAGGCCAGGTTCACGCCATCCTGCAGGCCCACGTTGAGCCCGGGCGCGCCCATGGCCGAGTGGACGTGCGCGGCGTCGCCCGCCACGAACACCCGGCCCTCGCGGTAGCGTCCGGCCACCCGCGTGTTGCGCCCGTTCAGCCGCCTGAGCAGGTGCGGGCCCGCGCCGGCGGGGCCGGCGAGCGGTAGGTCGGCGCCGGTCACGCGGGCGAGTGCGGCACGCAGTTCGCCGATGGTCATCGGCTCGTCGTCGCCCGGCGCGCCGGGCTCCCACTCCATCACGCTGATCATCAGCGTCCCCGGGCCCGCCGGCATCATCGCGTACGCGCCGCGCTCGGTGCGGTGCCAGGCGTAGAGCCCGAACGTGCCCGCGCCCGGCACCTCCAGCTCGGCCCGCTCCATCCGCAGCACCGCCCCCGGCACGCTGACGTGGGCGGCGCGGCTCACGACGTCGGCCGTCACCACACCCGGGAAGCCGATGCCGGCGAGCCTGCGCACCGTGCTGTGCGCGCCGTCGCAGCCGACCAGGTAGCGGGTGCGCAGCGCGCGGGGGCCCGCGGGCCCTTCGAGATGCACCGTGACGCCTTCGGGGTCCTGGTCGAAGCCGGTCAGCTCGTGCCCGCGCCCGATCCTGGCACCCAGCTCCAGCGCCCGCTTCTCGAACAGCTCCTCCAGCTCGGGCTGCCTGATGCCCATCCCGTGCAGCGGGTTGTCGTCCAGCCCCGACAGGTCCAGCGGCAGCGCGCCGAACACGAACGCGGGTATCGGAGCCTCATCTGCGGCGAGGCCGCGCCCGCGCAGGAGCCGTACGACCTGGCCGACGACGCCGTTGGCCTTGGGCTGGTCGCTGCGCTGCGGCAGGCGTTCGACGACGAGCGGCCGGACCCCGGCCAGGCTCAGCTCGCAGGCCAGCAGCAGCCCGTTGGGGCCGCCGCCGGCGATGACGACGTCACTGTCGAAGCCGATGGCGCTGTCGATGGCGCTGTCGATGGCGCTGTCGATGGCGCTGTCGGTGTTCATGTCACGGGCTCCTCGGTGGGGCGGGCAGTCCGGCCGCCAGCGCGCGCAAGGCGTCGCGCAGCAGTGGCGCCAGCGAGACCGGCGGGTCGGCGCGCAGCCAGTGGCCGACGGCCGCCTGCACGGCCGCGGTCGTGGCCGCGGCCACGAGATGGGGATAGAGGTCACGGGCAAGGTCGGTGCCGGTGCGCTCGGCCACGGCCGCGGCCAGAGCGCCGTCGGCAGCAAGGGCCACCCGCAACGTCTCGGCCCGCAGCGCGGGCTCCCTGGACAACACCCGGATGCTCGCCAGCAGCTCGGGAGGCGGCGGCGAGCCGGCGTCACCCGCGTCCTGCTCCCACGGCCGCACCATGGCCTCCGTCAGCGCCTCCCACATAGGTTCCTCGGGAGGCCGGGCGCGCAGCACGGCCACCGACCGTTCGATGCGGTCGGTGTGGCGCGCGGCGATCGCCTCGTGCTTGCCGGTGAAGTAGTTGTTGAACGTCCTGGGCGAGACACCGGCCTCGGCGGCGATGTCGTCGACGCGGACGCCCTCCAGCCCGCGCTCCAGCGCGAGCCGGAGCGCGGACGCCATCAGCGCCTCCCGTGTGGCACGCTTCTTCCGTTCCCTCAGCCCGTTCACGGGAGCAGCCTGAAGCAAAATTACGGATTAAGCAAATTTGCGGGATACGCACTTTCCTGTTGCGAACATGTGTTCTACGTCGATGGGAGATACTCCTCACGTCCGGCACAACGTCTCTCCAGAACCCGATACGGTGCGCACAACGCGTAACATCGTCGAACCATCAAAGTCAGCCTGAGAAGTCATGCTCAATTAATGAGAACCCGTTTAGCGTGTGATAAGGCTGGTTAGCTGCAGGCTGCGGACACCCCGTAAGCGACACACCGACGCAGGGCCGCGGGATGCGGATGCGTCTACAACAAGTCAGGATGGATTTATGCGGATCTTGGTCCTCGGCGGCGACGGATACCTCGGATGGCCGACGGCCCTCCACCTGTCGCAATGCGGCCATGAGGTGGCGGTCGCCGACAATTTCGTACGCCGTCAGTACGACCTCGAGCTCGGCGTGGACAGCCTCGTACCGATCGCATCGCTGCACACCCGCGTCACGGCGTGGCAGGAGCGAACCGGCAAGACGATCGAGATGTTCGTCGGCGACCTCATGGACGCCGACTTCACGTACGGGATGATCCGCGACTTCCGCCCCGACGCCGTGGTGCACTTCGCCGAGCAGCGGGCCGCCCCCTACTCGATGATCGACCGCAAGCACGCGGTCTACACGCAGACCAACAACGTCGTCGGCACGCTCAACCTGCTCTACGCGATCGCCGAGATCGACCCGGAGATCCACCTGGTCAAGCTCGGCACGATGGGCGAATACGGCACGCCCAACATCGACATCGAGGAGGGCTGGCTGGAGCTGGAGCACAAGGGGCGCAGGGACCGTGTGCTCTACCCCAAGCGGCCCGGCTCGTTCTACCACCTGTCCAAGGTGCACGACAGCCACAACATGGAGTTCGCCTGTCGCATCTGGGGCCTGCGCGCCACCGACCTCAACCAGGGTGTGGTCTACGGCCAGGAGACGCCCGAGACCACGCTGGACGACCGGCTGGCCACCCGGTTCGACTACGACGCCGTCTTCGGCACCGTGCTCAACCGGTTCGTCATCCAGGCGGTGCTCGGCCACCCCCTGACGGTCTACGGCTCCGGCACCCAGACCCGCGGCATCATCGACATCCGCGACACGGTCCGCTGCATCCAGCTCGCCTGCGAGAACCCGGCGGACCGCGGCGAGTTCCGGGTGTTCAACCAGATGACCGAGTCCATGTCGGTCAGCGACATCGCCACCACGGTCTCCGAGTCCTTCCCCGGCGAGGTGACGATCGACAACCTCGACAACCCCCGCGTCGAGAAGGAGGAGCACTACTACAAGGTGACCCACACCGGCCTGGTGGAGCTCGGGCTCGTTCCGCACCTGCTGTCCGACACGCTCATCACGTCGCTGTTCGACGTCGCCAAGCGCCACGTCGACCGGGTCCGCGAGGAGGCACTTCTGCCGGGCGTCAACTGGCGCAACCCAGGGGCGGAGCGCACCAGTGAGCGCTGAGGAGGGGGCCTTCGCCCGCGCCACCGGCCGTACGGCCGAGCGCGAGGACGGCGGCCCCGACAAGCCCCGCTACCGCCGCTACCAGTACGACCTGATCGCCCCTCATTGCGGACGCAGCGTGCTGGAGGTGGGAGCGGGGCTGGGCGAGTTCGCCGCGCAGTTCACCGGCCTTGAGCGGCTGGTTGTCACCGACGTCGACCCCGACGCGGTCGGGCTGCTCAAAGACCGTTTCGCGAGCGCCTCCGAGGTCGAGGCCATGCAGTTCGACCTCTCCTCCGGCGCGCGGCTGGAACGGCCGGTCGAGACGGTGATCGCCATCAACGTGCTCGAACACTTCGAGGACGACGCCGAGATCCTCAGGCAACTGGCCGGTTCGGTCACGCCGGGCGGCACGATCGTGCTCTGGGTGCCCGCCTACATGAGCCTGTACGGCGAGTTCGACCGCAAGGTCGGCCACTTCCGCCGCTACACGCCCGCCACCCTGCGCGACGCCGCCCGTCGCGCGGGGCTCGGCGTGACGCTGGCCAGGCCGGTCAACCTGCTGGGCGGGCTCGCCTGGTGGGCTGCGGTGCGCATGGGCAAGGCGGGCTCGCCGAAGGCGGGCGCGGTCGGCCTGTACGACAAGGTCATCGTGCCGGTCACCCGGGTGCTCGACCGGGTGCTGCCGATCCCCTTCGGCCAGTCGGTGCTCGGTGTGCTCCGGGTGCCTCACGACGGGGAGCGCACGACCCGTGATTGACCTACGCGGCTTCCTCCGTGGCACGCTGCCACGCATCTTCACGCGCTACACGCTCGGCTCTGTGGCCGCGGCCGTGGTGAGCGAGGTGACGCTGCTGGTGTCCTACGGTCAGGGGCTACTCGGAGCCCAGGCGGCCGCGGTGGCCGCCTGGGCCCTGGGCGCGGTGACCAACTACGTGCTCGCCCGCCGCTGGGCGTGGCAGCGCCGCGGACGTCCCCGGGTGCTGCGCGAGCTGCTGCCGTTCTGGGTGACGTCGGTGACGGGGCTGCTGCTCACCACGTGGGCGACCGGAGTCGCCCACGATGTCGGGCCGCGGCTGTTCGCCACCGACGGGGCGCGCGTGCTGTTCGTGGGCGCGGTCTTCCTCGGGGTCTACGGCGTGCTGTTCCTGGCGAAGTTCTGCTTCTTCCACTACTTCGTCTTCGCCGACCCCCGCGCGGGCTCCGCCGGCGAGGCGGACGACGATGAGGAGGCGGACCCCGGTGACGCCGACGGCCCCGAAGCCATGGACGGCCCGGACGGCGCGGCGCCGCGGCGCTCCCGCAGCCAGGTGCCGAGCACCACACGCAAATAGCGGTAACCGTAGACCAGGTTGCCGCCCTTCTTGGTCGTGCCGGCGACGCGCAACCGCATCGTCGCCGGCACCTCCACCACCTTGTAGCCCCGCGAGATGACGCCGATGAGCAGCTCGGACGACTGATACTGCGGCTGCTTCAGCGTGACGGCCCCGGTGACCTCGGCGCGCATCGCGCGCATGCCGAACGAGGTGTCGGTGATGCGCTGCCCGGTCAGCAGACTGATCATCCGGGCGAAGACGTGCACGCCCAGGCGGCGCACACGGTCGTAGGTCTCCTGGCGTCCCAGCACCCGCGAGCCCGTGACGAAGTCGGCCTCCCCCCGCAGCACCGGAGTCAGGATGCGCTCGATGTCGGCCGGGTCGTACTGTCCGTCGGCGTCGGTGGTCACGATGTAGCGGGCGCCGCCCGCCCTGGCGATCCGGTAGCCCAGCCGCAGGGCCGCGCCCTGCCCCCGGTTGACGGGGACGTCGCAGACCAGCGCGCCGGCCTTGCGGGCCACGGCCGCCGTGTCGTCGGAGGCGCCGTCGACGACCACGACGGTCGCCGTGTCCTGCCCCGCGATGACGGCCGGGATCGCGCTGACCACGTCGCCGATCCCGCGCTCCTCGTTGTAGGCGGCGATGACGATCGCGATGGGGGGAAGATCGCCGCCGTGCTCGGCGGTGAACTCCGCCATCGCGGCGGCGTCGACCCGCGCGTCGGTGTTCGCCATGTGATCGGCGGTCATGCTTGGCCCTCCACACCACCCGGCGCGAAGTCCGGCCACACGGTCGGCAGGCCGGTGGTCAGATCGTGCCGTGGTTCGTACCCGAGTGTCTTGGCCAGCGACGTGTCGAGCACGACCGCCGGCATCTCTCCTTGCTTGGCGGCGACGTGCTCGACCGGGATCGGCGCCCCGGTGACCTCGCGTGCCGCCTCGATCAGCTCGTTCACGCTCACAGAACGCCCTGAGCCGACGACCAGGGGTCCGTTGTGGCCCGTGCGCCAGGCCACCTGGACGGCCTGGACGATGTCGTCCACGTGGACGTAGTCGCGCCACTGGGTGCCGTCGCCGTACACCTGGACGCCGGCGCCCTCGGCGGCGGCGCGCATCAGCCGGGGCACAAAGCTGTCCTTGTGACCCATGCCCTGGCCGTAGACATTGGCGAAACGCAGCGCGCAGGCCTGCATGCCATAGACGCCGGAGTAGGCGCTCAGCAACATCTCACCCGCGGCCTTGGTCGCGCCGTAGGGAGTCAGCGGGCGCAGCGCCTGCCATTCGGTGATGGGCGCGCTGCCCACGTCGCCCGTCACGGCGTTGGTGGAGGCCAACGTGAACCTGGGCACCTCCCGCTCGCGGGCCAGTTCGAGCAGCCCCGAGGTCGCCGCGACGTTCACCTCATACGTACCCGCGGGGTCCTCGACCGAACGCAACACCGACGTGACCGCCGCAAGGTGCACGACACCGTCGAGCCCCGCGGACACGGCCTCGCCCCGGACCCCCGGGTCGCGCAGATCTCCGACCACAGATCGCACCTCGGGGTCGGGATGGGCGTTCAGATCAGCCACCACGACCTCGGCACCTTCTGCGAGCAGAGTGGCGACCAGGCGTCTGCCGATGAAGCCTGACCCTCCCGTGACCAGCACACGAGCTCCGGCGAACTCCGACATTCGCCGCTCCTTTCGCTTGACGTTCTGCAGACCCTACCGGCGCAACCTGTAGATTCGCTCCATCCGGCTGCCCAGGTTCGGGGTGTTCAGACGCATCGCACGGAGCCGGGGAGCACATCGCGTACGCTACGGTTTTCGCATCCTGTGATCGTGGCAGCCGAGATCGGAGCAACCCCATGGAGTGCCGGTGACCCCCGAACTGATCATGGGGCCACCGCTGGCCGTCGGTTTCGCTCTGGCGGTGTTCGCCCAGCGCAGGGGCTGGTCCCCGCCGCTGTGGGTGGCACTCTGCGCCGGAGCCGTGCTGCGGGTGCTCGCCATGTTGCTGGCCCCTCAGATGGCCGTCCAGCCGTACGACTTCGAGCACGACTTCCGCGACGCCGCCAACGCCGTGCTCGACGGGCAGAACCCGACGATGCACCTGCGTGAGGGGGGCTGGCATTTCCTGCCGCTGCTCGCCTACGTGCTGGCCGGGCAGCAGGAGCTGGGAGAGACGCTGGGGTTGTCGTGGGCGGTGGCCGGCCGGATCGTGCCCGTCGTCGCCGACCTCGCCCTCATCCCCCTGATCAGCAGGCTCGCGGCCGAGCGCGGCGCCCTGCGCGGCTTCCAATACGCGTGCCTGCCCGTCGGCGTGCTGGTGAGCGGGTTGCACGGCCAGTTCCCGCCCATCACGCTGCTGTTCGGCGTGGCCGCGCTGCTGGCCGCCCGGCGGGGCCACGTGCAGCTCGCAGGGCTGCTCATCGGCCTTTCGGTGTCGTGCACCCACTGGTCGCTGCTGCTCGTGCCGGGCGTCGTGCTGGCGGTGCCCGGCCTGCGCCGGCGGGTCACGGTGCTCGTCTGGACCGCGATGGCGCCCCTCGCCATGCTGGCCAGCAGTTCGCTCTTCCTCGACACGGCGGTCAGCGAGCTGCCCGCCCTGGTCCGCGCCATCATGTCGACCCGCCCCGTGGTCGGCGACTGGGGCTGGACGGCCGTGGCGACCGGCGGGGAGCAGATCGTCTCGCCCGTCTTCGGCCGCGTCGGCCTGGTCATCCTGGCCGCGGCGCTCCTGGCCGCGCTCTGGTGGTGGCGGTGGGCCGAGCCCGAGCTGCTGACCCTCGCCCTCCTCCTGGTCTTCCTCATCGTGACCTACCGGCTGGGCGCCCAGTATCTGCTCTGGCCGCTGCCCTATCTCCTCGCCCGTCCGCCACGCGGGGCCTGGAGCGCCATCACGCTCACGAGCCTGTGGGTGGTGGCCGGCTATCTGCACCTGCTCTACTTCCTGACGGGCATGGAGTGGGCAACGGCGCACCGCGTGTGGGTGTTCTCGTCGCTCGCCGTCATCGCCGCGATGGTGTACGCCCTGCCCTGGCGTGAGCGGGGCCTGCCTGCGACCGGTCCGGCGGCCGGCGCGCAGGGGCTTTCTGACGGTCATGAGCCGGCGGTGAACGGCCGCCGGTGACGCCTGGGCCGTTCACCACTCGGACAATATGTGTGCACCGAAATTGCACATGATGCTGCTCTTTTCTGCATTACCGAATTCAGCGCAACCCGCGCAGCAGAAGAGATCAGGACTTAGCATCTCTGCATGGACGCCTGCCCACCCGCCAAGAGTGGCATAAAGCGAAAAGATGCCTTCATCGTCGGAGTGGTTCATCTCCTTGCGGTTCTCCTCGGCATAGCGGCCGGCCCGGGCTGGCTGGATCTGGACCTGGCCGCTCTGTTCGTCGGATACGCCGCACTGGCCGCCGCCGTGCTGGTCATTATTCGTAAACCGTTGCTGGATCCGCCCCCCGCGACCCTGGCCATCGTGATCTTCACTGTCGTCACCCCGGCCCTGGCGGGCCTGACGGCCCACGGGATCGCCCAGGGCGTGGCCGGCACGCAGGGCCACGCCGTGGCTGTTAGGTGGTCCCCCAACCCCGTTGAGGCCGGCGGCACGGCCGTGACGGAGGTTCGCTTCGAACCCGGATACACCTGGCTTCGCGTCCCCGTGTCGTACACCGACCCCGCGGAGGAATGGGGGTCCTGCCCGCACAACCGGGTCGATGTTCTGATGGACGGCCGCCAGCCGAACGAGAAGAAGGAGGACTTCGACAATGGGGATTTCGCCGAGTTCGAGGTGGACGAGAACATGAGCCGGGTCACCGTGTCCATGGAGCTGATCTCCACACAGAACTGCTCGATATCCATCACCACGAAAAACGTCACACTCCATCGGTGAGGTCCAGATGAAGTCCGGTAAGCCCTCACGGAGTGTCGGCATTCTCACGGCGGCGCTTCTTCTCGTGACCGCCTGCGGGTCTGCGGCGCCTCCTCCGCCCCTGGACGCCGACATCGTCTCGGTGGGCGTCAAACTGTACCCAGGTCTGTCTCCGGTGAACAGTCACCTTCCGGTGGGCTTCGAGGCACAGGCCCGGAACAAGATACTCAAGCACGCGGGCGTCCAGGAGTCGGCACCCACCCCCGTGTGGACGAGCAACTGGGAGACCGCCCTGAGCAACAGGAAAGTCCACATGGTGATGGGGATGATCTCCGACAACGACCTCAGGGCGGCCAAGTTCCGGCTTGCCCGCTCCTATCTGCGGACCGACATCGCGCTGCTGACCCTTGCCGACGCCGAGCCGGTCCACCGGGTCCAGGACCTCGCCGGCAAGGACATATGCACGGTGGAGGGGAGCACGGCCGACGAAACGATGAAGGTGCTGCAGAACTCCGCCGGCCTGCGGCTCACCTCCGTCTCGACCCCGGAGAACTGCATCGAGAGGGTGAGGAACGGGGATTCCTTCGCCTACAGCACCGACCGGATCATCCTCATGGGATTCACCACCCAGGATGAGAACGTCAGCAAGGAGACGGGGAAGTCCTTTTTCCGGGTGCCCGACCTGTCGATGGGAAGGCAGCAGCACATCTCGATAGCGCTGCACAAGGACCACGGCGAAGCGTGCCGGCGCCTGGTGAGCGCCATCGACACCTATGTCAGGAGCAACGACTGGCTCGCCGACCTGCGAGGCCAGCTCATCGATGAGTATCTGAGGCTGGCGCCCGGCAACCCTCACATGACCGACGACATCGTCAGGAAGAAGTTCGAGCCGGACACGATCAACGCCGATCGTTGCGCCGACGGGGACAGCTGAGACGATGTGAGTGGAGCTATGGGGATTCGAACCCCAGACCTCCTCCATGCCATGGAGGCGCGCTACCAACTGCGCCATAGCCCCTTGTCGCGTGTACGAGTGTAGCCGACTTCCCGACCTCTCAAGCACACTCCCGAACCCGCGCACATCCGGCGAACCGCGGGCCGGCTCGGCACGCACCCGTGACGCCGAGCCGGCCCGCGCGCTCAGCCGACCGACCTCGCCTTCTCGATGAGCGTGGCCAGCTCCGCCACCATCGGGTCCTCGGAGTCGGTGGCCAGCCGGGAGGCGTGCTCGCCGAGCGTGGACAGATCCAGGCCGAACGCCTTCTTGTCGCGCATGTAGCCGGCGAACGCGGCCACGACCACGTCCACCTGGAGGCGGACCGGCGCCTCCTCCCACACCGACCCGGCCAGATCGCTCGACCGCAACGACGCGCTCTCCTCCGAGGCGGCCCTGGTGTCGGGGTCCTGCCAGCGTACGGTGGCCTGGGCGAGCTGGCCCCTGGCGCCGGGCTTGAGCTTCAGCGCGTACAGGGCGGTGACGGAGTGGCCCGGCCCGATCTCGCCGCCGTCACGGGTGTCGTCGCGGAACTCCTCGGCGGACAGCGCGCGGTTCTCGTACCCGACGAGCTGGTAGCTCTCCACCACGGACGGGTTGAACACGACCTGCGCCTTGGCGTCGCGCGCCCGCAGCTCGATGGTGGCGGGCAGCTGCGTGGTGAAGATCTTGTCGGCCTCCTCCTGGGAGCTGACGTAGACGGCCATGCCGTCGCCGTTGTCGGCGAGCTGCTCCATGAGCTCGTCCCCGTAGTCCCTGCCGACGCCGACGGTGAGCAGCGTGACCCGCTTGGCCGCGTGTTCCTTGACCCGGTCGAGGATGTCCTGCCACTCGGTGCTGCCCTGGTTCGCCAGGCCGTCGGAGAGCAGGACGACCCGGTTCGTGGCGGCCGTCCTGAACGCCTTGGACGCCTCCTCGTAACCGGCGACCATGCCGCTCTCCAGGTTGGTGCCGCCGTCGACGGCCAGCTCGTCCACCGCGCTCCGCAGTTCCTCCCTGGCGGTCAGCGGGGTCATCGAGGCCAGCACGGTGGCCTCGTCGCTGAACGCCACGATCGACACCTGGTCTCCGGGCGCGAGCTGGTCCAGCAGCTTGTTCAGCGCCGACTTGACGAGGTCGAGCCTGCCCGGCTCACCCATCGAACCGGACACGTCGACGACGAACGTGAGGTTGGAGGGCCTGCGCTGGGCGGCGTCGGTGCCGCGCGTCTGCAGGCCCACCCGCATGACCGCCTCGTCGCCTGACGGCAGCTTCGCGCCGTCCACGTGCACGGCGAACCCGTCGCCCGGCGGCTGCGCGTAGTCCTGCCTGAACGCGTTGACCCACTCCTCCGGACGGACCTCCGCGGGCGCGGGCCAGCGGCCCTCCTGGAGGGTACGGCGGGCGTAGCCGTACGACGCGGTGTCCACGTCCAGCCCGAACGTGGAGATCTGAGCCTTCGTGGTGTCCTCGCGACCGTCCTCGTCGGCGCCCTGTGTCGCCGACGGGACCGGCCGGTTGTGGGCGCCGGCCGGCTCGGCAGCGTGCTCTCGGTCCGCCGAGCCGCCCGGCCCACCGCAGGCGGCGAGCATCCAGACGGCCATCAGTCCGCCGCCGACCACCAAGGGACGAAATCTCATCACTTCCACCTCCGCTCGTACGACGGAATCGGTGCAGCGGTGGCCGGGCCGGTGACGTAAGCGAGCACAAACCGCGACCGTCGCGTGATCAGTTGTGACAAATGGTGCATTTGAGGTAGGCATGACGCCGTGCGCGTGTATCTGGCTCTGGCCGCGAAGCGACATGACGTTCCCGCTCAGGTTCTGAGCCGGGCCCGGACCCTCATCGAGACGGCCTTCCCGGTGCCCGCCGACGTCATCCGCGCCCGCGAATGGCACGGCAGAGGCGTGTCACTGCTCGCGTGGACCAACGAACCCGACGACACGCGGCAGCCGCCGCTGATCACCGAGCACGACGGCCGGGTCATCGGGCTGAACGGCCACCTGGCCGAACCCGCCGACGTGACCAGGCTGCCCGGCGGCTCCGTGGGCGGCTGCTTCTCCGCGTGGATCGCCCGCGACGGCCAGCTGACCGCGAGCACCGCCGTCAACCGAGTGTGCCCCGTCTTCTACGCCGAGACGCCCGACCTGCACGTCGTCGGCAGCCGCGCTCTGCTCGTGCACCTGGCGGCCCAACCGGCCGACCGGATCGACCACGACGTGCTCGCCCTGCAGACCATGATCAGGCAGGGCTTCTTCCTGTCGGACGAGACGCCGTACAAGGGGGTGACGGCGCTGCGGCCCGACGCGCGGATCGACGTGCGCGACGGGCGGCGGGTCATCACCGAGGCGCCGCTGCCGCAGGCGGCGCCCGCGCCCACGTCGGCGCGGGCCAAGCGGGCGGCGATCGGCGAGTTGGCGGAGGCGCTGCTGGCCACCGTCGCGCCGCTGCGCGACCTGAGCGAGCCGGTCAACCTGGCGCTGACCGGCGGGCGCGACACCCGTATCCTGGCGGCGCTGCTGCACGCGGCGCGGGTGCCGTTCAGGGTGACGACGAACGGGCTCGACGCACACCCCGATGTGATCCTCGCGCGGCAGATCGCGGCCCGGCTGAAGGTGGAGCACACCGTCATCGCGCCTCAGCAGACCGCCCAGAAGGACGCGGTGCTGGTGGAGCACCCGCTGAGCCGGGCCTGGGAGACGCTGCGCACGTGCGAGGGCATGACGTCGGCGTACGAGTCGATCGTCGGCTACCTGCCGTACTCCGGCAAGCCCACCATGTCGGGGCAGAGCGGCGAGACGCTGCGCGCGGGCAGCCTGAACCTGCTCCAGACAGACCTCAGCGACAAGGCGCTGCTGCGGCGGATCACCAACACCTTCACCAAGGACACGAAGCTGTTCACGGCGGAGGCCAACGAGCACGCGCGCGAGCTGGCCCGGCCGTGGCAGGCCCGGCCGGACCGGCTGGAGGCCCTCGACCACATCTACATCTGGTACAAGGTGGGCCGCTGGCAGGCCAGCGCCCGCGCCGGGTCGCTGCGGCGCGGCGACCCGGTGCGGCCGTTCCTGGACAACCGGGTGGTACGTGCGGCGCTGAGCCTGGACCAGGGCTGGCGCCTGTCGGAAGAGGTGATCTACGGCCTCATCCTGAGGTTCGCCCCCCAGCTGCGGGACGTGCCGATCGAGGGGAAACCGTGGCGGTTCGCGGAGGGCATGACCAAACGGTGGTTCCGGTCCCGTCTGCCCGCCGGGCACATGCCCACCGCGAAGACCGGCGGCGGGTGGAGCTGGCGCACCAGCCCCGGACCCGAGCTGACGGACATCCTGCGCAGGCAGGTGCTCGACCACCTGGACGTCCTGACCCCCGTCGTGAACCCGGACGAGGTGCGCGCGCTCTTCGCCGACCCCGTGGTCAAGAAGCCGGCGCAGGCCTGGCACCTCTACACCGTCAGCACCCTGCTCACCGGCCTCCACCCCGGCAAGGAGCCCGAGGGGCTGGAGCGGATCACGGTTTCCAGGCCGGATCCCGCCCGATGACCCCGAGCGCGCGGTCGAGCACGGGCGCGCTCTCCAGTACCGGCACCTCCGGGCCGAACGCCCCGCGCTCCCGGCCCGTCGGCGCCATCTGCCGGGCGAAGGCCAGCAGCGCGGCGGCCGTCTCCTCCCGCACCTCGAAGGTCCTGCCGGTCGCGCGGGCGAGGTCCCATCCGTGGGCCACCAGGTCGGTCAGCGCCATGTTGGCCAGCACACTCTTCGGCAGGCCCATGCTCTGGCTGACGCCCTCCCATGACTCCGGTCGCGCCCAGACGGCCAGCATGCGCTCGACCCGCTCGGGGAAGTCGCCGGTGTACTCCTTCTGCGGCGGGAACCCGCCGTCCTGCGCCAGCGACTCGAACAGCGTGGCGGCCCACTGCAGGTGGTTGATCAGTTCCCGCACGTTGTAGTCGGCGCAGGGCGTGGGCAGCGCGAACTCGTCCTCACCGATCTCGGTGACCAGCTTCGACGTACGGCCGGCCGCCTCGCGCAGCATCGTCAGTGTCTCGTTCATGGCCCACAGCCTGCCAGCACCGCCCCCCGCACGCGCACTCACCAGTGCAGCAGGAGCATCTCGGCGGAGAAACCCGGCCCCAGCGCCATGAGCACGGCGGGCGTGCCGGGCCGGCCGCTGGTCTCCTGGAGCACGTGGAGCACCGATACCGACGACAGGTTGCCGTGCTCGCGCAGCGAGCGCCACGTCACGTCCAGCGCCTTGGCCGGCAGGCCGAGGGTACGCGTGATCTTGTCGATGACCTTCGGACCGCCAGGGTGGCAGACCCAGGTGGCGACCTGCTCGGGCGCCAGCCCGTAGTCGGCGAGGAAGGTCTTGATGTCGGCGGCCAGCACCTGCTCCACGAACCCGGTCAGCTCGGGGTCCAGCATGATGCGGAAGCCGTGGTCGCCGACGCTCCAGCCCATGAGGTGCTCGGTGCCGGGATAGAGCCTGCTGCGGGTGGCGACGACCTCGGGCCCCTGGCCGCGTCCCGTCGCCACGACGGCCGCCGCGCCGTCGCCGAACAGGCCGCTCGCCACCAGGTTCGCGATCGAGGTGTCGTCGCGCTGGATCGTCAGCGAGCACAGCTCCACGCAGACGAGCATCGCGACGTGGTCGGGCCAGCCGCGAAGGTAGTCGTACAGGCGGGACAGGCCGGACGCGCCCGCCGCGCAGCCGAGCCCGAACACCGGGGCCCGCTTGACGTCCATCCGCAGGCCCACCCGCTGGGCCAGCTTCGCGTCGAGCGAGGGGGTGGCCAGGCCCGTGGTCGAGCAGAACAGCAGGTGGTCGATCTTCTCGGGGCGCACGTCGGCCTTCTTGAGCGCGGCCCGCATCGCCTGCTCGCCGAGGTCGAGGGCGGTCTCGACGTACGCGTCGTTCGCGCGGGTGAAGGAGTCGAGCTTGGGATAGTCGGCCAGCGGAAGCGCGAGGTTGCGGGCCTCCACGCCGGTCGCGGTGTGGAAGCGCCGCAGCAGGTCCTCGTCGCACTCCGTCAGCCGGGCGAACGCCTCGGTGATCTCCGCCTGCTCGTAGCGGTGATCAGGCAGAACGACCTGTACCCCCGAAATATGCATGGACATCTCCTGCCGCTGAACGGCCCTGGCTAACATGCCGGACCGCTCCCGCCGCCTCCCCCATGGTCAGCGGGTGAGCCGCCACAGGGAGGTCACCTCGGCGGCGCGGGCCGCGTGCAGCGGGTCGTTCTCGTCCTTCGGCCGGTCGTGCCGGGGCGCGACGTCCATGCGGCCGGCCAGGCGCAGCCCCGCCTCCTCGAACGCGGCCAGCAGGTCGGCGCGCGTGCGCAGGCCCAGGTGCTCGGCCAGGTCGGACAGGATGAGCCAGCCCTCCCCCTCCGGCTCCAGATGCCCGGCCAGACCGTCGAGGAACCCGCGCAACATCCGCCCGCCCGGGTCGTAGACGGCCTGGTCGAGCGGGGAGACCGGCGTGGCGGGCAACCACGGCGGGTTGCAGACGACGAGCGGGGCGCGCCCCGGCGGGAACAGGTCGGCGCGTACGACCTCCACCCGCTCGTCCAGGCCCAGCCGGGCGATGTTCGCGGAGGCGCAGGCGACGGCCCGCTCGTCGAGGTCGGTGGCGACGACGTGGCGCACGCCGCGCCCGGCCAGCACGGCCGCCAGCACGCCCGTGCCCGTGCCGACGTCGAACGCCAGCCGGTCGCCGGGCAGCGGCGCCTCGGCGACCAGGTCGACATATTCGCCCCTGATCGGGGAGAAGACGCCGTGGTGGGGGTGGATGCGCGCGCCGAGCGCCGGGACGTACACGCCCTTCTTGCGCCACTCGTGAGCGCCGATCACGCCGAGCAGCTCGCGCAGCTGGCCCACCGCGGGAGGCGCGTCGGGGCCGTACGCCTCGGCGCACGCCTCACGCACGTCGGGCGCGCGGCGCAGCGGCACCACGTGGCCGGTGTCGTACGGGATGAGCAGCATGCCCAGCGTGCGGGCGCGTTGCGACCTGGCCTGGCGGTAGCGGTGGAACCCGCCGCCGGGCGCGGCAGGTTTGCAGCGGCGGCCCATGGCGCGCAGCAGTTGCCGGGCGTTGTGGAAGTCGCCCCGCCACAACAGCGCGGTGCCCTCACAGGCCAGCCGGTAGGCGGTGTCGGCCTTCATGCGGTCGTCGGCGACCACCACGCGCGCCGGCGGCGGCGCGCCCAGCGCGGTGCGCCACACCGCCGACCGTTCCTGCCCCGCCTCGCTCCAAGAGATCATCAGAACCCGACCGTCTCACGGACCGCCCCCGCGCGGCCACTGCTTTGCGGGCAGGAGTCCTCTCACCAGCGCGCGCAGCCCCTGTTCGTACGTGTCGCGCGCGGTCAGCTCGGCCCACCGCCCGCCCACCTGGCTGAGCCGGGGGTATTCCCGCGCGTCCAGCTCGGCGAACACGCGGTCCCGGTACGTCATGCTCCCATCCTCGCGCCTCCTGCCCGCGGCCGCCCGCCCGGCGACCTCGCCCGCGGTGTAGTGCCAGATGATGCGGTAGGCGTCGACGGCCTGTTCGATCGCCAGCCCTGCGCTCATGGCCGCGTCGATGATCTGCTCCGGATACCACAGCGCTCTGACCGAGAGCAGGTCGTCGGCCCGGATCACCTCGACGACCCACGGCCACCCCGCCAGCCCCTCCCGTAGGGCCGCGGCGGCGGCCACGATGCGCTCGCCCGGTTCCTCGGGCAGCTCCGGCCTGGGCATGCCGGCGGCGTAGTCGTCGAGGAGGAGCAGGAGCAGCTCGTCCTTGTCGCGCACGTGATGGTAGAGCGCCATCGGCGTGCTGCCCACCTCGCGGGCGAGCCTGCGCATGGTCAGGCCGGCCACGCCGTCCTCCTCGATGACGCGGTGGGCGGCGGTGACGATCTCCGCCCGGGAGATCCTCGGAGGTCGTCCGGTTCGGGAGGGCATGCTGCCATGCTACTTTCTATACGTGTATAAAAACTCTCTGACCGTAGGAGTGCTGGCCTTCTCGGTGGCCGTCGGGACGCTGCAGATGACCGTGGTGGTGCCGCTGCTGCCGCTGCTGGGGCGGCGACTCGGTGAACCGCTCACCTCCGTCTCATGGCTGCTCACGGCCGGGCTGCTGTCGGGCGCGGTGGCGATCCCCCTGCTGTCGAGGCTCGGCGACATGTACGGCAGGCGCACCGTCTCACTGGCCGCGCTCGCGCTGCTCGTGGCCGGGTCCGCGCTCAGCGCCGCGTCGACCGCGCTCGCCCCGATCATGGCCGGCAGGGTCCTGCAAGGGGCCGCCGCGCCGCTGCTCCCACTGGCCATGGGCCTGGTCAGGGAGGTGGTGCCCGGCGATCGGCTGCCGACGGCGATCGGCGTGCTCAGCGCGACCATCGGCGTGGGGAGCGGCGGCGGCATGATCGTCGCCGGACTGGTCGACGGTGACCACCGGGCCGTGTTCTGGATGCTGGCCGGCCTCGGGGCGCTGGGCTTCGTCCTCGTGGCGGCGGTCGTGCGTGAGGCGCCGCCGGCCCGCGAGCCCGGACGTCCCGACCTGGCCGGTGCCGCACTGGTCTCGGCCTGGCTGGTGTGCCTGCTGCTCGCGATCAGCAAGGGAGGCACCTGGGGGTGGACGTCGCCGCCGACGCTGGGGCTGCTGGTCGCGGCCGTGGCCGTGGCAGCCGTCTGGGTCGTCACCGCCCGCCGTACGACGGCACCGCTGATCGAGATCCCCATGCTGCTGCACAGGGGGACGGTGGGGGCGACGGTGGCGTCGTTCCTGCTCGGGTTCGCGCTGTTCGGGGCCATCACGACGGTGTCGGCGGTCGCGCAGGGCCCGCTCGGCGCCTCGGTGCTGCAGGTGGGGGTGTACCTGCTGCCCACGACCGTCCTGATGCTCGTGGTCTCGATGCTGGCCGGGCGGCTGATGCGCCGCTTCACCGCGTCCACGCTGGTGGCCGCCGGGTCGGCGCTGGTGACGGTGGCCGCGCTGTGGCTGGTGCTCGCCAGGGACGCGGACGCCGACCTGTACGGCGCCGCGGCGGTGCTGGGCCTCGGCATCGGGCTCGGCTACGCCGCGCTCGGCACGATGGCCGTCGAGCACGTCGAGCCCGCCAAGACCGCCGCGGCTGGAGGGGTGAACGCGCTGGTCAGAGTCGTGGGCAGCAGCCTGGCCGGCGCGGTGGGGGCGGCGGCGCTGTCGAGCGGGGGCGCCGGGTGGAGCTTCGGCATCGCGGCGGGCGCGGCCCTGCTCGCCACGCTCTTCGCCACCTTTTACGGCAATCTTTCACGAAGGGAACTGACATAACGGATCGACAGCGACTTGTCGCTTGGGGCGACGAGCTGGTCAAACTGCACGACGGCTTCCGGCGCGACCTGGCGGAGCTGCGCCGCTCGCCGCGCGGGGCGGACCTGCGTACGCACTGCCTGGCGTTCTGCGACGCCCTCCACCTCCATCACGAGGGCGAGGACCGCCGGCTCTTCCCGCACCTCGCCGCCGAGCACCCCGAGCTGGCCGAGGTGCTGGCCACGCTGCGCGCCGAGCACCAGGTGGTGGCCCGGATCATGGAGCGCGTCCGGCGGCTCCTGAGCGAGGACTCCGACGTCGGGCCCGACGTCGGGCCCGAGCTGGACCGGCTGGCCACCGAGCTGGAGGCGCACCTCGACCACGAGGAGGAGCAGCTCGTCCCGGTGCTCAACCGGCTGCTCGACCTCCCTGACGACGTCTGAGGACCTATCCCCGCGGAGCGCGCACCCGCTGGCGTCCTTGGGCAACATCGGGATCGCGGTGGCGGGCCTGCGCGACCACGCCCTGTCCCTGGCCGAGGCGCTCGCCGGCCGGGGCGTCCATG
Source organism: Nonomuraea sp. K271 (assembly GCF_009908215.1). Classification (NCBI taxonomy): domain Bacteria; kingdom Bacillati; phylum Actinomycetota; class Actinomycetes; order Streptosporangiales; family Streptosporangiaceae; genus Nonomuraea; species Nonomuraea sp. K271. The sequence goes on from NZ_JAAAHR010000051.1 coordinate 47,011, forward strand.
TGGGCCACGTCGCCGTCGTCGTCGCCGCCGCCTCCTGACCTCCTCGCCCTCCTCGCGGCGGCACCGGTGATCGTTATGTTGGAGGCATGAGCTTCACCGGCACTCCCCGGCCGCGCCCGCGCTGGCACCACGCGCAGACCGAGCTCGACGACTTCGCGATCATCAGCTATCGCGTGGACGCCGGCGCGCTGGCCCGGCACCTGCCCCACGGTTTCGCCCCGATGAAGATCACCTTCGCCGACGGGCCGGGCGCCCTCGTCTCGGCCGTGGCCTTCCGCGACCGCGACTTCCACTTCCGTTTCCTGCCGCCGGCCTCGATCAGCTGCGGCCAGATCAACTACCGCGCCTACGTCACCGCGCACGGCAGGCCGGGCGTCTGGTTCTTCGGCACCAGCCTCGACCATCCGGTGGTCGCCATCCCGCAGCACGTGTGGGGTATGCCGTGGCGGCGCGACCGCATCAGCATCGAGGCCGACTGGGCGGGCGACCCCGCCCGCTGGAGCCTGGAGGCCGGCCCCGCTCACTGCGAAGCCACCGAGTCACCGGAGCCGCCCACCCGGCTGGACGGCTTCGACGGCGAGTCCGACTGGCTCGAACGCCTGACCCACCCCACCCAGGGCTGGTATGCCCGAAGGGACGGCAGGGTCGGCGTCTACAGCATCTGGCACCGGTCATGCGGCCCCGCCACCTCACCGCCACCTCGGCGAGGTTCCCCGTCTTCGAACGCCTCGGCCTGATCGCGCCCGGCACGCGCCCCCATTCGGTCCTGGCGCAGTCCAACCTGCACTTCGACATCCACACCCCGCCCCGCCGCCTCGGCCTGCGGTGAACCGGGGCGCGGGTCAGAGCCGGTAGTCGAAGGTGTAGGAGTGGCCGCCGTCGGGGGCGATGACGATGTCCAGCTCACCCCTGAGGCCGCGCAGCTCCCCCGTCGCAGAATCGGGCACGACCGTGATGCGCAGCGACTGCTCACCCGCGTCGCTGACGGCGTCGTGCTGCACGACGAACGTGCCCGGACGCCCGTGCAGGGTGCCCTCGATGCGTTCCAGCGCCACGTACGAACGCGAGTCCTCCACGGGAGTGGTGGCCACCATCATGGTGACCACGCTGGTGCCGGTCAGATCTCCGTGGAAGGTCTTGGTCAGGGTCACGACCCCGAGCGAGACGCCGTCACGCTCGTCGAAGGGCGGCTCGGCGTCCCAGCCGGCGGTGTCGAAGGTTCCTTTGGCTGTCATGGGCTCATCGTGCCGGTCGTACCTGTCAGGTTCCGTCAGGTGCCGGCGAGCATTTCGACGACGGGGGCCAAGGCGTCCATGCACTGGGCGTTCACCGTCACGTACGAGATGCCGAGCCGGTCGCGGCGACACCGCAGGACGTCGGCCATCTCGTCGGGCGTGCCGGTGAGGATCCCGCTGCCGGTGCGACCGAAGCGGTCGAGCAGCCGGCCGGGCGGCTCGCCTCCGGCGACCGCGAGGTTCATGCTGAGCTCCAGCTCGTTGTAGCGGTCGCCGGCCAGCTCGTACAGCTCGTCCAGTTTCGCCGCCACCTGCTCCTCCGGATGGTGCGGCGGCACGCCGATCGCGACGGTGTCGGCCTTCGCGGCGGCCAGCCGGAGCAGTTTGCTGCCGGCGGCGGCCACCAGGACCCGCACGTCCTTGACCGCGTCGATGGTCCTGGAGATCCGCTCGATGCGCTGGCTCGGCGTGCCGAACCCGACACCGAGCACGGCGGCGTCCTGTTCGGCGTCCGGCCGGCCGGCGCCCAGGCCCAGCTCGAACCGGCCGCCGGTGAGCGTGTGCAGCGTCGTGGTCTCCCACGCGACGGTCTCCGGCGTCCGGTAGGGGGCGCAGACGACGTACGTGCCGACACGCAGGGTCGTCGTGACCGTGGCGGCGACGGCGGCGGCGGCGAACGGCGACAGCGTGGCGATCGTGTCGGGCACCAGCAGCGTGGCGTAACCCATGCTCTCCGCCCTGCGGGCCAGGCCGGTCCACGAGGCCGCGTCGGGCGCTTGTCCGGCGACGACGCCGAAGCGGAACGGGAGGTCGGTCATGGCCCCAACGATCGTGCACGGCCGGGCCCCGCGCATCGTCCGCCGGACCTGTGATCCGCTACACCAGGGGGCGCAAGCCGTGGGCGCCGCCTACTCCCGCAGCAGTATCCGCGTGAAATCGTTGGCGAACTTGCCCTGCGGGTCGAGCCGTCCCACCAGCGAGCGGAACCTGTCGGGGCAGTCCGGCCACACGGTGAACAGCTTGCCCCAGTGAGGCCGCGGCTCGAACGGCGCCAGCGTCTCCTCCACCAGCCGCAGCACCGGCATCACCGCTTCTACGTCGCGCACCCAGGTGAAGTGGATGCCCACGCTGTCACGGCCGTGGAACGGGCTGAGCCACAGGTCGTCGGCGGCGACCGTGCGCACCTCCGAGATGTGCAGGACGGGCCGGATCCTGTCGCCGATCGTGTACAGCTCGCGCAGCGCCTTGACCGCGTGTTCCCTGGGCAGCAGCAATTCCGACTGCAGCTCGTCGCCGGCGCCGCTCGGCTCGTGGTCGGCGCGGAAGTGCGGCAGCCGGTCGTGCCACGGGCCGGGCACGCCGAGCTGGATCGTGCAGTTGTCGGCCGGCATGGAGGGCAGCGGGTGGCGGGGCTGCATCT